>NZ_JBIMPP010000056.1:0-53348 GCF_043906805.1 Actinomadura sp. SCN-SB
CCCGGGCACCAGGCCGCCCTGCTCGTCGACGTCCATGGTGAGGGTCGCGACGCGGCCGTCCACGGCGAGCCGCCAGTGACGGTACCGGGACGGGTCGGCCCGGAAGTCGACGTGGCCGGTCCCGCTCTCGGGGGTGCTCATGACGGTGCTCATGACGGGGTCCCTCCCGGCGGTCTCCCACCTCTATGTTCCACACATAGCGCTTCGATCGTCAAGACTTTGTAGCATTTCATGGTCTACATCGTGGGGACGCCCGTCCACGACCCTGTGGAATGATTGGGCCGACCAGGCGAAACCGCAGGTGAGGGGGTGCCATGTCCGCGACCGGCGGGCCGTCGGCGGCGGCCTACGCGGCGCAGGCCGAGCCGGAGTTCCGGCGCCGCCGGGAGCTGGGCGCCGCCAGCGCGCGGTCCCTGCTGCTGACCGTACTGGGCGAGTTCGTGCTGCCGGGCGGGCGCCCGGTGTGGACGGCCACGTTCCTGGAGGCGCTGGGGCTGCTCGGAGTGGAGGAGAAGGCCGTCAGGCAGGCGCTCGCGCGCAGCGCCTCCGAGGGGTGGCTGGCCGGGACCCGGCACGGGCGCCGCACATCCTGGGAGCTGACGCCGTCCGGCCGCGGGCTGCTCACCGACGGCACCGAGCGGATCTACGGCTTCGGCAGGCCCATGACGCGCTGGGACGGGCAGTGGCTCATGGTGCTGGCCTCCGTCCCGGAGAGCGACCGCAGGATGCGGCACCTGCTGCGCACCAGGCTGGCGTGGAACGGCCTGGGCAACCTCTCCCCCGGCGTGTGGATTACCCCGCATCCCGAGCGAGAACACGAGGTACGGGAGGTGCTGCGGGAGATCGGCGTGGCCGCCACCGCGACCCTCTTCGTGGGCCGCCTCGGCGACCTGTCCGAGGCGCGGCGGGTCGCGCGGCAGGCATGGGACCTGGACGCGATCGAACCCGCCTACGAGGACTTCCTGGACGCCGTGCACGCGCTTCGTCCCGTTGGCGACGCCGAGACCTTCGCCGCCCACACCCGGCTCGTCCAGGAATGGCGCCGGTTCCCGTTCCTGGACCCGGGCCTGCCCGTGGACCTGCTGCCGGAGGGGTGGAGCGGAGCGCGCGCGTTCGAGCTCTTCCATCGGCGGCACGAGGCGTGGCGCCCGGCCGCCGACCGGCAGTGGAAGGCCATGGCCGGGCGCGAGCCGGGTTGATCCGCCGCACGCCTTGGCGAAATTACGTTCCTACGTAATAATGGAATCGTGACGGGGAGCGAGGGGAACGATCTGGCCGAGCGCCTCGCCCGGCTGGAGGAGCGCGTGGCCCGCCTGGAGGGCTCGGACCGGGCCTCCCGCGCGCACGTCGTGGGCACGCAGAAAGGCACGGAGGAAAGCGAGGACGATCCGGGCGAGGTGTTCTGGGCCCTGCGCGCCCTGAAGGAACGGGTGGGCGACGCGGTGCTGTTCACCGGCAGCGTGACCCTCCCGGACGGCGAGCACTACGAATGGCAGCAGGGTCACACCTCGTCCGAGCTGGTGGCCGACGACTGGTCGCAGGCCGCCGACGCGCTCTCCGCCCTGGCCCATCCGGTACGGCTCATGCTCCTGCGGGAGATCCTGTGCGGCGCGCACGGCACCGCCGAGCTGGCCGCCGACGAACGGCTCGGCACGACCGGGCAGCTCTACCACCACCTCCGCCAGCTCGTCGCGGCCGGTTGGCTCCGCACCACGGCGCGCGGCCGGTACGCGGTGCCCGGCGAACGGGTGGTGCCGATCCTGACCATCCTGGCGGCCACCCGCCGCTGACCGACCCGGAACGGGAGGACAGTCGTGCTCCGAAAGATCGCGTGGATGAGAATGCCGCTCGTCGTCCTCGGCATCGTGCTGGGGCTCACCGAGAGGCTGCACGGCTCGGACTGGGCCGGGCGCGCGGGCCTGGCCCTGATCGCGCTCGGCCTCGTGCTGTTCTTCGTGCGCGGCGAGGCGTCCGACCGCGCGCCCGTCCCCGTCCGCAGCCCCGTCAGCGGGCGGTGGGTGCCGGTGAACAGCCCCGCCGACAGGGTGCCCAGCCACGGCACGCACGAGCTGGGCCAGACCTACGCGATCGACCTGGTGTACGCGCCCGACCCAAGGTCGGAGTGGAAGCCGGTGGTGCGCCACCCGCTCGCGGCGCGGCCCGAGACCTTTCCCGCCTTCGGGCAGCCCGTCACCGCGCCCGCCGACGGCGTGGTGGTCCAGGCCAGCGGGTGGCAGCGCGACCACTGGAGCCGCAACTCCTGGCCCGGCCTGCTCTACCTGATGGTCGAGGGCATCGTCTTCCGCTCGGTCCTGTCGATGCTCACCCTGTCCGCGGGACGGTTCGTCCTCGGCAACCATGTCGTGCTCGACCTGGGCGACGGCGTCCACGCGGTGTTCGCGCACCTGCGGCGCGGCTCGCTGCGAGTGAGGCGAGGCGACCGCGTCAAGGCCGGTGACCTGCTCGGCGAGGTCGGCAACTCCGGCAACAGCTCCGAGCCGCACCTGCACTTCCACCTCATGAACAGCCCGCGGCACCTCACCGCGAGCGGGATCCCGTTCACGATCGAGTACTTGCAGGACGGCGTGCCGCGCAGCGGCGTGCCCGGCGGCACCCGTCCCTTCAGCACCGCGGGGACGGGCCGATCCGGACTCAGCTCAGCCCGAACAGGTCCCGGAAGTGGCCGGTCATGAGGTGCGCCCCCTTGATCTCGGAGGTCTCCTCGGCGCCCAGGACGCCGCCGTCGGCCCAGTACGAGACGCCGCCGGACGGGCCGAGCGGCAGGGCGATCCCCGGCGGCGCAGGCGTGTAGGTCGCCACCGGGTCGCCGCCCGCGATCAGGGCGCGGATGTTGTGAGCGACGACCTCGGCGTGCCGCCCGGCGGCGCCCGCCCTCTTGGCCTCCGGAAGCGCGGCGAGGTCGCCGACGGCGAACGTCCGGGGCCGGCCGGGCAGGCGGAGGTCCGGGCCGACCTCGACCTGCCCGTCGGGACGCCGGGCCCCGGCCAGCCCGCCCGCGAGGTAGCCGCTGTTGGGCACGACCCCGTAGCAGCGGAACCAGATGTCGGCGGTCACCTTCCGGCCCGACCCGGTCACGGCGGTGAACGTCTCCGCCCTGCCCGGCGTGGTCGGCGGCTCCTCGCGCAGGGACGTGCCGAGGAGCAGCTCGACGCCCATCGCGTCGAGCTGGGCGCGCAACTCGGCGCGGAACTCGTCCGGGTAGCCGCCGGTGACGACGTCCCCGGCCGGATCGACGATCGTCACGGCCTTGCCCGGCCACATCGCCGTGATCTCGCCCGCCAGTTCGAGCCCGCAGGGTCCGGCGCCGAGCAGCAGGACGCGCTCCGCGCCCGCCAGGGCGTCGCGGGTGGCGCGGAGGGCGGCCTTGGCCGCGGCGCTGTCGTCGACATCGACCTTGGCCGGGAAGGGGTAGCCCGACCCCGTCGCCAGGACGAGGTAGTCCGCCTCGATCCGCTCCCCCGATGCGAGCGTGACGCCCGACTCGTCCGCGCGCGCCGCCCGGTCGCGGACCACGGTGCCCCTCTTCAGCAGGCCGTCGTAGGGGAAGAAGATCTCGTCCGTCCAGGACGGGTCCACCAGGGCGCGCAACGCGGCCACGTTGTGCACGAACGCGTCGCGGGGCTCGATGAGGACGACGTCGGCCTCCTCGTCGAGCGCCTTGGCGACGGCGCTCCCTCCGTATCCGCCACCGACGACGGCAACCTTCGCGGTCATGGTCTCTCCGATTCGTGATACGCACTGTTGGTAATACGAAATGTTCGCACGACGAATCAACTTAGTTCGCACCACCAACCAACGTCAACTATGCTGGCGGGTGGAGGCCGACCTCATGACCCGTGCGCGCACCACCCCGCAGGCGACCACCGCCGGCACCGCGTTCACCGTGGCGCTGATCCGGCTCACGCAGCATGTCGATCAGGTGTTCGGCGAGGTCGGCCGAGAGCACGGGCTGACGCCGCAGCAGGCGCACGTGCTGTGCCACCTGGTCGACGGCCCGATCGGGATGGCCGACCTGAGCAGGCGGCTCCACCTGGAGAAGTCGAGCGTGACCGGGCTGGTCGACCGGATCGAACGGCGCGGCCTGGTCGCCCGCGTCCGCGACGACCGCGACCGCCGCGCCTACCGGGTCGCGCTGACCGACGAGGGGTCGCGGCTCGCCTGCGAGACGCACGAGGCCGTGAACCGGCGCCTCGAACGGCTCGCCACCGACCTCGCTCCCGCCGAGCGTGACGGCCTGGTGAACACGATCCTGCGGGCGCTCCCGCCGTCCCCGTAGCCGCGTCGGCGCGTGGTCCGACCCCTCGCCAGGGGTGGAATGTTCGCGCTATCACCGCTTTGGCCCGGGGTATTGACAGCCGTCCGCGTTAGCGCAAACATCGGACCACCCACCCCGGTGCGCAGGAGATCACAGCATGGGCGATGCCCCCGACCCGTCCCGCCCCTCCGATGGCGGCGGCCCGTCCGTCCCCCCGGCCGGGCGGACCCGCGCCGCCGTGATGGAGGACGTCGCGCTGCTGGCCGGGGTCTCGGCGATGACGGTGTCCCGGGTGCTCAACTCGCCGGAGAAGGTCCGGCCGCAGACCCGTGACCGGGTGCTGGCGGCGATGCGCGAACTGGACTACCGCCCGAACTCCGCCGCGCGCGTCCTGGTCACCGGCCGTTCCCGGGTGCTGGGCGTGGTCGCGTTCGACACCACGCTGTACGGGCCGGCGTCCACGCTGTACGGGATCGAGCGGGCCGCCCGCGAGGCCGAGCACATGGTGAGCATCGCCAGCGTGAGCCGGCTGACCCGGCGCTCCATCCAGGACGCCGTGGAGCGGCTGCGCTCCCAGTCGGTGGACGGCATCGTGGTGATCGCCCCGCACCGGTCCGCGGCCGAGGGCCTGCGCGGGCTCCCGCCCGACTTCCCCCTCGTGGTGATCGGCGCGGGCGACGACCTGCCGGTTCCGGCGGCGGCCGTCGACCACCGCGCGGGCGGGGCCAAGGTCACCCGGCACCTGCTCAGCCTCGGCCACGAGACGGTCTGGCACATCGCGGGACCCGGCGACTGGATCGACGCCAGCGAGCGCGTCGAGGGCTGGCGCGCGGTGCTGCGCGACGCCGGCCGCGAGGCGCCCGACCCGCTGCCCGGCGACTGGAGCGCCAGGTCCGGCTACGAGCAGGGCCGGCTGCTGGCCGCCGACCCGCGGGTGACGGCGGTGTTCGCCGCGAACGACCCGATGGCGCTCGGCCTGCTGCGCGCGCTGCGCGAGGCGGGACGGCGCGTCCCGGAGGAGGTGAGCGTGGCCGGCTTCGACGACGTTCCCGAGGCACCGTACTTCGCGCCCCCGCTGACCAGCGTCCGGCAGCCGTTCGGGGAGGTGGGGCGGCACGCCTTCCAGCTCCTGATGGACCGCATCGCCGGATCCGACGGCTCCCCGCGCCGCACCGTGGAGCCCGAGCTGGTCGTCAGGGAGAGCACGGCCGTCAGGGCATCCCGCTAACGCCGAACAGACCCCGAGGAGGTCCACGATGACGATGATGTTAGCGCTACCAGTAGCAAGCGCTCGCTGATCATGCGGATCACGAACATCGACACCCACGTGGTGGGGACGCCGTGGCGCAACCTCACCTACGTCACCGTGCACACCGACGAGGGCCTCAGCGGTGTCGGCGAGGCCCGCATGCTCGGGCACACCGACGCCCTGCTGGGCTACCTGAACGAGGCCGCGCGCCGGCACGTCCTCGGCAGCGATCCCTTCGACATCGAAGACCTGGTCCGCCGGATGAAGTACGGCGACTTCGGCCGGGCCGGCGAGATCGTGATGTCCGGCATCGCGTGCGTGGAGATGGCCTGCTGGGACATCCTCGGCAAGGCCCTGGGCCAGCCGGTGTGGCGGCTGCTGGGCGGGCGGGTGCGCGACCGCGTGAAGGCGTACGCCAACGGCTGGTACACCGTCGACCGCACCCCGGAGGAGTTCCACGCGGCGGCGCGGCGGGTGGTGGAGCGCGGGTACCGGGCGCTGAAGCTCGACCCGTTCGGCGCGGGCCGGATGGAGCTCGACCACGACGAGACGGTCCGGTCGATCGCGCTGGTGGAGGCCGTGCGGGACGCCATCGGCCCCGAGTGCGAGCTGCTGGTGGAGATGCACGGCCGCTTCTCCCCCGCCACCGCGATCCGGCTGGCCCGGCTGCTGGAGCCGTACGACCCGGCGTGGCTGGAGGAGCCGTGCCCGCCGGAGAACCTGAAGGCGCTGGCGAAGGTCTCCGCGCACACCGGGCTGCCGATCGCCACCGGCGAGCGGATCCACGACCGGATCGAGTTCCGCGAGCTGCTGGAGCTCCAGGCCGCCGACATCGTCCAGCCGGACGTGGGGCACCTGGGCGGGATCGCCGAGACCCGCAAGCTGGCCGCCGCCGCGGAGACGTACTACGTGCAGCTCGCGCCGCACAACGTGGGCGGCCCCGTGCTCACCGCCGCGTCGTTGCAACTGGGCGTCTGCGTGCCCAACTTCAAGATCCTGGAGCACTTCAACGACTTCGCCGACGCGCGGATCACCAGCGTGGCGCGGGGCGCGCCCGCCGTGGTGGACGGCTACTTCACCGTGCCGCAGGCGCCCGGCCTGGGCGTCGAGCTGGACCTGGACGCCGTCGCCGAGTTCCCCCGCCGCAAGGCCGACTTCGACCTGTTCGCCGAGGACTGGCACAAGCGCGAGGAACGGCCGAGCCATCCCGAGGAGACGAGGTGAACCGTTCCGTCGTGGTGGAGGCGCCCGGCCGGTTCCGGCTGGCCGAGTCGGCGGTGCCCGGACCCGGGCCCGGCGAGGCGCTGGTGCGGGTGGCCGCCGCCGGTCTGTGCGGCAGCGACCGCGAGCTGTACGAGGGCTCGCGCCCGCCCGGGTTCGTCTCGTACCCGATCGTCCCCGGGCACGAGTGGTCGGGCACGGTCGTGGCCGTCGGCGAGGGCACGGATCCCACCCTGACCGGCGCGAAGGTCGTCGGCGAGGGGTACCGCGGCTGCCAGCGCTGCGCGCGCTGCCGGGACGGCGCGCCCAACCTGTGCGCGAGCGGCTACGACGAGACCGGCTTCACCCGCTCCGGGGCGTTCGCCGACCACCTGCTGGTCCCCGCGCGGCTGCTGCACGTCCTGCCCGAGGACGCGGACCTGCGCGCGGCGGCGCTGCTGGAACCGGCGGCGGTGATCGCCGCCGCGGTGCGGCACGCGGCGCTGCGTCCCGGCGAGACCGCCGCGGTGGTCGGCGCGGGCACCCTCGGCATGCTCGCGCTCCAGTTGCTGGCCGCGGCCTCGCCGTCGCTGCTGGTGGGGATCGACCCCCGTCCGGGACGGGCCGAGCCGGCGCTGGCGGCCGGCGCCACCGCCGTGTGCCTTCCGGGCGAGGCCGCCGAGGCCGCGTTCGACGTGGTCGTCGAGACCGCGGGCAGGCCCGGGACGGCACGCGCGGCGGTCGCGCTCGCCCGCCGTGGCGGACGGGTGGTGCTCACCGGCATCACCGGCGACGCGTCCGACGCGGTGCCCACCACGCTGCTGGTCACCCGGGCCCTCACCGTCCACACGGTCTTCGGCGCCGGCCCGGCCGACTGGGCGTACGCGGTGCGCGCGTTCGGCACCGGCGTGCTGCGCCCGGCCCCGCTCGTCACCCATGAGCTGCCGCTGGCCGACTTCGAGACGGCGCTGAAGCTGAGCGCCGCGCCCGACGCGGGCAAGGTGCTCCTTCGCCCCGACATCCCCGACACCCCTGACATTCCCGACTAGGGAGGTGTGATGGATTCACCGGACGGCCCCCGCGCTCCCGGAGAGGACGCGCTCCACGCGCTGGGGTTCCCGGCACGGCCCGAGCCGCCGCCCGCGTCCGCCGCGCGGTTCCCCGACGGCGGCGCCTGGCGCACCGAGCTGCCCTCATGCGAGGGACCCGCCGTCCTGGAGGCGGTGCTGGACGAGAGCGCACGCCTGGACGTCCCGCTGCACCGCATCAGCCAGGGCAGCGGCGTGTGGATGCTCACCGACGACGAGATCACCCTGATGCTGGCCGGCTGCGCCGAGCGCGGCATCGAGCTCAGCCTGTTCCTCGGGCCCCGCGGCACCTGGGAGCCCGGCGCGGGCGCGCGCGCGTACAACGCGTCCGGCCCGCGCGCGCGTGGCCGCGACCAGCTCGCCCAGTGCGTGGAGGACGCCGAGCGCGCCACCTCGCTCGGCGTGCGTTCCCTGCTCGTCGCGGACGAGGGCGTCCTGTGGACGCTGCACTGCCTGCGCGCCTCCGGACGGCTGCCGGCCGACACCAGGTTCAAGGTGTCGGCGCTGGTCGGCCCGGTCAACCCGGTGTCGTTCTCGATCTGGGAGCGGCTCGGCGCCGACTCCGTCAACGTGCCCAGCGACCTGACCGTGGCGCAGCTCGCCGAGATCCGGGCGCTCAGCGCCGCGCCCATGGACTTCTATGTCGAGGCCCCCGACGACCTGGGCGGCTACGTCCGGATCTACGACGCGGCCGAGCTGATCCGCTGCGGCGCGCCGATCTACCTGAAGTTCGGGCTGCGCAACGTGCCCGGCCTGTACCCGGTGGGCCGCCACCTGCTCTCCGCCGCCGTCGAGACGGGGCGCGAACGGGTGCGGCGCGGTCGGCTCGTCCTCGACACCCTCGCCCGGCTCGGGGCGGGCGAGGGGATGTCACCGCCCGGGTCGAGCGACCCTGGCCCACTCCAGCGCTTCCCCACCCCCCCACACCCTCCGAGGAGAACCCCATGAAACTCCGGAGCCTCACCACCGCGTTGCCCGCCCTCGTCCTCACCGCCGCCCTGACCACCGCCTGCGGCTCCAGCGAGAAGACCGTCGACCGGGAGGCCAGGCAGGCCGCCGGCAAGGGCTCGCTGATCGGCATCACCATGCCGACCCGGTCGTCCGAGCGGTGGATCAGCGACGGCAACAACGTCAAGGCCGGTCTGGAGAAGCTCGGCTACAAGGTGGACCTGCAGTACGCCGAGGACAGCATCCCGACCCAGGCCAGCCAGATCGAGAACCAGATCACCAAGGGCGCGCGGGCGCTGGTGGTCGCCTCCATCGACGGCACCGCGCTGACCAGCCAGCTCCAGCAGGCCGCCGACAAGAAGATCCCGGTGATCGCCTACGACCGGCTGATCCGTCAGACGCCCAACGTGGACTACTACGCCACCTTCGACAACTTCAAGGTGGGCGTGCAGCAGGCCACCTCGCTGCTGATCGGGCTGAAGGTGAAGAACCCCGACGGCTCCGAGGGCAGCGCCAAGGGCCCGTTCAACGTCGAGCTGTTCGCCGGGTCACCGGACGACAACAACGCCACGTTCTTCTACAACGGCGCGATGTCGGTGCTCAAGCCGTACATCGACAAGGGCACGCTGAAGGTGCCCAGCGGCCAGACCGACTTCAAGACCATGGCGATCCTGCGCTGGGACGCGGCCACCGCGCAGAAGCGCATGGAGGACCTGCTCACCCGGTACTACAGCAGTGGCAGGAAGGTGCAGGGCGTGCTGTCGCCCTACGACGGGCTGTCCATCGGCATCCTGTCGGCGCTGAAGAGCAACGGCTACGGCACCGCGGGCCAGGCGTACCCGGTGGTGACCGGGCAGGACGCCGAGGTCGCCTCGGTCAAGTCGATCCTGGCCGGCGAGCAGTACTCCACGATCTTCAAGGACACCCGGAAGCTGGCCGCCGAGACCGTGAAGATGGTCGACACCGTGCTCAAGGGCGGCAAGCCCACGGTGAACAACACCAAGGACTACGACAACGGCGTCAAGGTCGTCCCGTCCCAGCTGCTGGAGCCGGTGATCGTCGAGAAGTCGACGGTGCAGCGGGTGCTGGTGGACAGCGGCTACTACAAGCAGTCCCAGCTGAGCTGACCATGACCGGCGACATCCTGCGGATGCTAGGCATCACCAAGTCCTTCCCAGGTGTGCACGCGCTGCGGCAGGTCGATCTGTCGGTGCGGCGCGGCGAGATCCACGCCATCTGCGGCGAGAACGGCGCGGGCAAGTCCACGCTGATGAAGGTGCTGTCCGGGGTGTACCCGCACGGCTCGTACGAGGGGGAGATCCTCTTCGACGGCGAGCCGTGCCGGTTCGCCGGGATCCGCGACAGCGAGCGGCGCGGGATCGTCATCATCCATCAGGAGCTGGCGCTGTGCCCGCAGCTGTCGATCGCGGAGAACATCTTCCTCGGCAACGAGCAGGCGGCCCGCGGGCCGTTCCGCTCCCGCCGTGACGACCTCTCGCACCCCTCGGAGGGGGAGCACGGCCGCCGGGGCCTCCGGTCCGCGCTGCGGCTGATCGACTGGAACCACACCAACCACGAGGCGGCCCGGCTGCTGGAGCGGGTCGGGCTGCCCGAGTCGCCGGTCACGCCGATCGCGGACCTGGGCGTGGGCAAGCAGCAGCTCGTCGAGATCGCCAAGGCGCTGGCCAAGCGGGTGCGGCTGCTGATCCTGGACGAGCCGACCGCCGCCCTCAACGACGAGGACTCCGCGCACCTGCTCGAGCTGGTGCGCGGGCTCCGCGACGAGGGCATCACCTGCGTGATCATCTCGCACAAGCTGAACGAGGTGCTGGCCATCGCCGACCGGGTCACCATCCTCCGGGACGGCCGGATGATCGAGACCCTGGACCTGTCGGAGTCGTCCGGCGAGGTCACCGAGGACCGGATCATCGCCGGGATGGTGGGCCGCGACCTGGAGCACCGGTTCCCGCCGCACGAGCCGCGGATCGGGGACGAGGTGCTGCGCATCGAGGACTGGACGGTGCACAGCCCCACCCAGCACGGCCGGGTGGTGGTCGACGGCGCCGGCCTGACGCTGCGGCGGGGCGAGATCGTCGGGCTCGCGGGGCTGATGGGCGCGGGCCGCACCGAGCTGGCGATGAGCGTGTTCGGCCACTCGTACGGGACGGGCATCTCCGGCCGGCTCTACAAGGACGGGAAACCGATCGAGGCGCGCACCGTCCGGGACGCCATCCGGCACGGCATCGCCTACGCCACCGAGGACCGCAAGCGCTACGGCCTCAACCTGATCGAGGACGTCAAGCGCAACGTGTCGGCGGCGGGGCTGGGCAGGCTGGCCCGTCGCGGCTGGGTCAACGCGAACGAGGAGTACCGGGTCGCCGACGGGTTCCGCCGCGACCTGGGCATCCGCGCGCCCAGCGTGCTGAGCGAGACCGGCAAGCTCAGCGGCGGCAACCAGCAGAAGGTCGTGCTGGCCAAGTGGATCTTCACCGAGCCCGAGGTGCTGATCCTGGACGAGCCCACCCGCGGCATCGACGTGGGCGCCAAGTACGAGATCTACTCGATCGTCAACCGGCTCGCCGAGCGGGGCACCGCCATCCTGCTGATCTCCTCCGAACTGCCCGAGCTGCTGGGGCTGTGCGACCGGATCTACACGATGGCGGCCGGCCGGATCACCGCCGAGGTGCCCCGCGCCGAGGCCACCCAGGAACGCCTGATGACCTACATGACCCTGAACCGCAACGGCCGTGTGCGCAAGGAGGCGTCATGAGCACGACCAGCGCCGAGACCGCCAAGGCCGGGCCGGACAACGACCCACGCGGGGCGAAGGGCGGGCCGGACCCGGTCTACCGGCTGTCCCTCAACCTGCGGCAGAGCGGAATCTACGTCGCCTTCGCCCTGATCGTCGTCCTGTTCACGGTGCTGACCGGGGGCGACCTGCTCCAGCCGCAGAACATCTCCAACATCATCGTGCAGAACTCCTACATCCTGATCCTGGCGATCGGGATGATCCTGGTGATCATCTCCGGGCACATCGACCTGTCGGTGGGCTCGGTGGTGGCGGTGACCGGCGCGATCGCGGCGGTGCTGATGGTGAACCACGACGTGGCCTGGCCGCTGGCGCTCGTGGTCACGCTGGGGGCGGGCGCGCTGATCGGGGCGTGGCAGGGCTACTGGATCGCCTACTTCGGCATCCCGTCGTTCATCGTCACGCTGGCGGGGATGCTGCTGTTCCGCGCGCTGACCCTGACCGTGCTGGGCAACCAGGGCATCGGCCCGTTCCCCAGCGAGATCCGCACGCTGTCGAACGGCTTCACCGCCGGTTACCTGGGCAACATCGGGCTCGGCGTGCTGGGCGGCGCGGACCTGTTCAGCCTGCTGTGCGGGCTCGCCGCGTGCGGAGGCTTCGCGGTCGCGCAGTGGCGCGCCCGCGCCGCGCGCCTGGGCTACGGGCAGTCGGTCGACCCGTATCCGGTGTTCCTGCTGAAGATCGCCGCGGCCGCCGCGCTCATCATGGCGGTGACCGTGCAGCTGGCCAGGTTCCGCAACCTGCCCTGGGTGCTGGTGCTGCTGGCGGCGCTGGTGCTGGGGTACACGCTGCTGACCAACCGGGCGGTGTTCGGGCGCCGCATCTACGCGGTCGGCGGCAACCTCCAGGCGGCCACGCTGTCGGGGGTGAACGCCCGGTCCATCGTGTTCTGGATCTTCGTCAACATGGGCGTGCTGGCGGCGCTGGCCGGGGTCATCTTCGCCGGCCGGCTCAACCAGGCCGGCCCGACCGCGGGCAACACCTTCGAGCTGGACGCGATCGCGGCCGCGTTCATCGGCGGCGCCGCCGTCCAGGGCGGGGTCGGCAAGGTGGTCGGCGCGATCACCGGCGGACTGATCATGGGCGTGATCAACAACGGGATGTCGCTGGTGGGCGCGCCCAGCGAGCGGGTGATGCTGGTCAAGGGCATCGTGCTGCTGGCCGCGGTCGCCTTCGACGTCTGGACGAAACGCCGCGCGGGCGCATCCCTCCTGCGCTGAGCCGTCCCGGCAAGTGTCCTCCACCCCTCAGAGAGGAGCACCATGAGGTTCATCCCACCCCTGGCCGGCACCGCCGTGCTGGCCACCGCGTTAGTGGCGGCCTCGATTCCGGCCGCAGCGGGCCCGGCGCCTACGCTGTCCGGCATGGGAAGCCCGGAGAGCGCGCCGCGGATCGACAAGGAGCCGTTCGGCACCCTGGCCGACGGCACGCGGATCGAGCGGTACACGTTGAGCAACGGCCGTGGCATGCGGGTCCGGGTGCTCACCTACGGCGGCATCGTGCAGAGCCTGGAGGTGCCCGACCGCCGGGGCCGGGCGGGCAACGTGGCGCTCGGCTTCGGCTCGCTGGACGGGTACACCAGCGACGCCTACGCCGAGGCCAACCCGTACTTCGGCGCGCTCATCGGCCGCTACGGGAACCGCATCGCCAAGGCCCGGTTCACCCTGGACGGCAAGACCTACGAGCTCGCCGCCAACAACGGCCCCAACAGCCTGCACGGCGGAGACCGGGGCTTCGACAAGAGGGTGTGGAAGGCCGAGCCCGCCCGGGTGAACGGCGACGTCGCGCTGCGCCTGTCCCGTACCAGCCCGGACGGCGAGGAGGGCTACCCCGGCACGCTCACCACCACCGTCACCTACACGCTCACGCGGAAGAACGAGCTGCGCATCGCCTACCGCGCCACGACCGACAAGCCCACGGTCGTGAACCTGACCAACCACACCTACTTCAACCTGGCGGGCGAGGGGTCGGGCGACGTCTACGACCACCGGCTGCAGATCGACGCGCGCCGCTACACGCCGGTCGACGCCACGCTGATCCCCACCGGCGAGCTGGCCCCGGTGAAGGGCACCCCGTTCGACTTCACCGCGCCGCACGCCATCGGGGAGCGGATCCGGAACGGCCACCCGCAGATCGTGATCGGGCAGGGCTACGACCACAACTACGTCCTGGACCGCAAGGGCGGCGGCCTGGAGCGGGCGGCGCGGGTCACCGAGCCCCGCAGCGGCCGGGTGATGGACGTCTACACCACCGAGCCCGGGCTGCAGTTCTACTCGGGCAACTTCCTGGCCGGCACCCTGGTCGGGACGAGCGGGAAGGCGTACCGGCAGGGCGACGGGTTCTGCCTGGAGACACAGCACTTCCCCGACTCGCCGAACCAGCCGCGGTTCCCGTCCACGACGCTGCGGCCGGGGCAGGTTTATGACACGACGACGGTCTACGCGTTCAGCGCGCGCTGACCACCGCACGGGACGGCCGGGCACGACGTCCGGGCCCGGCCGTTCCCTCTCCGTTTCCGGGAGCCGACCGATGACCGACCGACCCGAGGTCGCCGTCGCCGCGGGCGCGACGCTGGGCGAGGGCCCCGTGTGGGATCCGGCCGCGCGCAGGCTGCTGTGGGTGGACATCCTGTCCGCCGAGGTGCACGCCTTCGACCCGTCCGCGGGCGCCGACGACGTCGTCCGGCGCACAGGCCGGCACGTGGGCGCGGTACGGCCGCGCGCAGGCGGCGGGCTGGTGGTGAACCTGCGCGACGGCGTGGGCCTGTACGAGCCGGACGGCGCGTTCCGCTGGCTGGCCGAGCGTCCGGAGGAGGGCGTGCGCGGCAACGACGCCGCGGTCGGCCCGGACGGCGCGTTCTGGGCCGGGACCATGCGCTACGACGAGGGCGAGGGCGGCGGCAGGCTGCGGCGCGTCCACCCGGACGGGCGGGTCGAGGACGTCCTGGACGCCGTGACGATCAGCAACGGCCTGGGATGGAGTCCCGACCAGCGGTTCATGTACTACATCGACACCCCGACCGGGCGGGTGGACGTCTTCGACTGCGAGCCCGGCACGTTCGAGCCGCGCAACCGCCGCCCGTTCGCGCACGTGCCGCCTCCCGGGAGCCCGGACGGCCTGACCGTGGACGCGGACGGCTGCGTGTGGGTCGCGGTGTGGGGCGGTGGCCGCGTCGTGCGCCACACCCCGTCCGGCAGGGTCGACCGGATCGTGGAGATCCCCGCGGAGCGGACCACGGCGTGCGCGTTCGGCGGCACGGATCTGCGCGACCTCTACGTCACGACGGCCTCGATCGGAACGCCGTCGGGCACACCGGACGCGGGCTCGCTGTTCGTCGTCCCGGACGCCGGTCAAGGGCTGGCGAGCCCGGCCTTCCCCGGCTGAGAGGGGGACGACGGCGAACCCGCGCGCCCGCGCACGCCCCGTCCGCCTCTGACGAGCGGAAGGTTTGCCCCCCGCGCCCCCCAGGGAAGGGAACAACCCGAAAAGCTCCTAAACCTCCTGAAAGGTCCCGTTCCCCCCGGAGTGTCCGCCGGCCGATGCGACGCGGCATCATGCCCGCGGGCCGGGGGCCGACCGAAAGGAAGCCGCGTCATCGACGTCACCGACGAGCACTACCAGCGAATCGCCGAGACCTACGAACGCAACTGGGCCGACCGTCCCGAGTACGTCGTCTGGATGGCCGACCGCATCATGTCCTGGCTGCGCCCCTCGCCGGGCGACCGGATCGCCGACATCGGCTCGGGCACCGGCCTCTTCCTCAGCAAGCTGCTGGACTCGGCGTCCCCGCAGACCCCCATCCTCTGCGTGGACCCGTCCCAGCACATGCTCGACCTCCTCCCCGACGACGCCCGGCTGTCCCCGGTGCGCGCCACCGCGGAGCAGATCGCCTCCGGGGAGGTGCCGATCCGGTACGACCAGGTGGACGCCTTCGTCTTCAAGGAGGCGATCCACCATGTCAAGGACATCCCGGGGACGCTGCGGGGGCTCGCGGCCCGGCTGGCGCCGGGCGGGCGGATCCTCATCGTGACGCTGCCGCCGCGGCTGGAGTACCCGCTGTTCCCCGAGGCGCTGGACCGTTTCGCCGCCAACCAGCCCGACCCGGCCGGCATCGCCGAGGCGATGCGCGCGGCCGGGCTGCGCACCGAGCACCGCTTCGAGGAGTACGCGGTCACGATCGACCGCGAGCAGTGGATCGGCCTGGTGCGCAACCAGTGGATGTCGGTGCTGTCGACGTTCTCCCCCGAGGAGATCGACGAGGGCGTCGAGGCGATCCGGCTCCGCCACCCCGAGCACGAGCTGCGCTACACCGACCGCTTCGCCTTCATCCAGGGCTTCAACGACTGAGACGGCTCCTCCACGTGCCCGCGCCCGCCGCCCGGCGCCGCGGGCACGGCCGCCGCCTCCCCGCGGATCACCGGACGGCGTCCGCGAGGCCCGCCGCCCCCTCGCTCCACACGTCCACGGGCACCTCGTCCCCGAGCGCGGCCCGGCCGGGACGCACGACCGCGAACTTGGCGCCGAACGCGACCTGCCCCTCGGGGACGCGCCGGTACGAGGCCAGCGTCCGCAGCGGCTCGGGCCCCGACCTGGCCCCGGTCCGCTGGTCGATGGTGGTCACCACGCAGCGGAGGGCGAGCTTGGCGAACCCCAGTTCGGCGGTGCCGGCGCGGGCGCGCCGCACCTCGTCCTCGGCATGCGGCTCCTCCCAGCCGTCGACCACGATGTTGGGGCGGAAGCGTTCCATCGGCACCGCCGGGCGTCCGGCCTCCGCGAGCCGCCGGTTCAGGACGTCCAGGCTCGGCCGGGAGACGAGGTGAACGGCGCCGCTGTCGGCGTACCCGCTGGTCCCGGGCGTCAGCCCGGAGGTGACGCGGGCGTGCCCCGGCGGCACCCGGACCAGCGAGCTGGGCGCGCCGAGGAACTCCGACAGCCATTCCGCCGCCTCCGGTCCCTGGTCGACGCCCTGGTACGCGGTGCGGAACAGCGATACCTCGCGCGGGGCGGACGTGGTGTCGACCGCGATCTCCACGGCGTCCATGCCGGGCGCGCGCAGCACCAGCCGCCGTCCGTCCGCGCCCACCTCGGGGCGGACGAGCGCCAGCCTTGGATCGCGCCGCTGACTGCGGAAGGTGCCGTGCTCGTCCACGACCATGAAGGAGCGGTCGTGGTCGAGCCCGGCCCATCCGATCCGCGCCCGGGTCAGCGGCGTGCCGGCACAGCCCTTGATCGGATACGACACCAGCTCCACGATGACGGCCATAGGTCCGGAACGCTACGGCCCTCCATCGCCGCTGGCCAGCGAACGGGCAGGTATCTCACACCGATTCGTCAGATACCGGGCTCAGGACGCGGTGGGGGCGCCGTTGCGTTCCCGTTCGGCGGCCAGTTGCAGCGCCACATCGATGATCATGTCTTCCTGGCCGCCCACGTACCCGGCCTCGCCGACCTTCTGCAGGATCGCGTGCGCGGGAACGTCGTAGCGCTCGGCGGCCCGCTCCGCGTGCAGCAGGAAGCTGGAGTAGACCCCCGCGTACCCCTGGGTGATGGCCGACCGGTCCGCGAACGGCAGCCGTGACAGGAACGGCTGCACCACGTCCTGCGCGGCGGCCATGACGCCCTGGATGTCGACGCCGGTGGCGATGCCCATCCGGTCGAAGGTGGCGGCGACGACCTCGGTCGGGGCGTTGCCCGCGCCCGCCCCGAGCGCGCACAGCGCCCCGTCGATCTGGCGCGCCCCGTTCTGGACGGCCAGGACGGAGTTGGCCACGCCCAGCGACAGGTTCTGGTGCCCGTGGAAGCCGACCTGCGCCTCGTGCCCGATCTCCTTGACCAGCGCGGCGACCCGTTCCTGCGCGTCGCCCAGCACCAGCGCGCCGGCCGAGTCGACCACGTACACGCACTGCGCGCCCGCGTCCACCATGATGCGCGCCTGCGCCGCCAGCTCGGCGGGGCCGATGCGGTGCGACAGCATCAGGAACCCGACCGTCTCCATCCCCAGCTCGCGGGCCGCGGCGAAGTGCTGGGCCGACACGTCCGCCTCGGTGCAGTGCGTGGCGATCCGCGCGACGGACGCGCCCGCGCCGTGCGCGCGCTTGAGATCCTCGACCGTGCCGAGGCCGGGCAGCAGCAGGACGGCGATGGCGGCCCGCTCCGCCTCGTCCACGGCGGCCTCGATCAGCTTGATCTCGTCCTCGAGGGAGAACCCGTAGTTGAACGACGAGCCGCCCAGCCCGTCGCCGTGCGAGACCTCGATGACCTCCACGCCGGCGCGGTCGAGGGCGTGCACGACGCCGCGCACCTGGCCCTCGGTGAAGCGGTGGGCCATGGCGTGGCTGCCGTCCCGCAGCGTCGAGTCGGTCAGCCTGACCTTCTCCTGGACCGGCTCGTTCACGCGGTCACCTTCCCTTCCCTGCGGCTCGAGGCGAGCCGCTCCCCCACGCTCGCCGCGGCGGCGGTCATGATGTCGAGGTTCCCGGCCCACGGCGGCAGGTAGTCGCCGTTGCCGCGGACCTCCAGGAACACCGCCACGCGGGCCAGGTCGTTCCAGATGTCGCGGGGCCCGTCGAACTGCGGCTCGGCGCGCAGCGTGTACCCCGGGACGTAGGCGGCGACGCGCTCCACCATCGCGTGGATCGACGCGCTGATCGCCTCGGTGTCGGCGTCCGCCGGGATCGCGCAGAACACCGTGTCCCGCATGATCATCGGCGGGTGCACCGGGTTGAGGATGATGATCGCCTTGCCCCGGTCCGCGCCGCCCACCGACTCGATGGCGCGGGCCGTGGTCTGGGTGAACTCGTCGATGTTGGCGCGCGTCCCCGGCCCGGCCGAGCGGGACGCGATGGACGCGACGATCTCCGCGTACGGCACCGGCGCCACCGACGCGACCGCGTGCACGATCGGGATGGTGGCCTGGCCGCCGCAGGTGATCATGTTGAGGTTGGGGGCGCCGGCCAGGCCGTCCAGATTGACCGGCGGGCACACGAACGGCCCGGCCGCGGCGGGCGTGAGGTCGATGGCCTGGATCCCGGCCTCGGCGTACCGGGGCGCGTTGGCCAGGTGCGCCTTGGCGGAGGTGGCCTCGAAGACCAGGTCGGGCAGGGTGTCCTGGGCCAGCAGCCAGTCCACTCCGCCCGCCGACGCCTCGACGCCCATGGACCTGGCGCGCGCCAGCCCGTCCGACTCCGGGTCCACCCCGACCATGGAGTGCACCTCGATCAGGTCGCTGCGCATCAGCTTGACCAGCAGGTCCGTGCCGATGTTGCCGGGCCCGACGATGGCCGCGGTCAGCTTGCTCATGACGTTCCCTTCGCGAAGCGCGCGGTCACGGTGCCGATCCCGGCGAACGAGGCGACCACGGTGTCCCCGGCGGTGACCGGGATCGCCGCGGTGATCGAGCCGGGCAGCACCACGTGCCCCGCCTCCAGCGTCACGCCCATCGGCCCCAGCACGTTGGCCAGCCAGATCAGGGCGTTCAGCGGCGACCCCAGCACCGCGCCGCCCGCGCCGGTCTCGACGAGCTCGCCGTTGCGGTGCAGCAGGCAGCCGGTGAGCGCCAGGTCCAGCCCCTCGGGACGGACGGGGGTGGTGCCGAGCACCAGGCCGCCGCTGGAGGCGTTGTCGGCCACCGTGTCGGGCAGCGTGATCCTCCAGTCGGCGATCCGGGAGTCGATGATCTCCAGCGCGGGCAGCACGAAGTCGACCGCGGCGGCCGCGTCGGCGGCCGACACCCCGGGGCCCCGGAGGGGACGGCCCAGCACGAACGCGATCTCCGGCTCGATCCTGGGCTGGAGGAACCGCCCCGTGTCGATGGGCGCGCCGTCGGTGTGGAACATGGTGTCCAGCAGGTGCCCGTAGTCGGGCTGGTCCACCCCCAGCTGCCGCTGCATCGCGGCCGAGGTCAGCCCGACCTTGTGGCCCTTGATCACCGCACCGTCCGCCACCCACCGTTCGACCTGGGCGCGCTGGATCGCGTACGCGGCGTCGAGCGAGAGCTCGGGCTCGGTCTCGGTCAGCGGCCTGATGGGAACGCGCGACGCATAGGCGTCCAGCAGGCTCGCGGCCGCCTTCTCCACCGATTCGGGGTCCATGGCCGTCCTTTCTGGTGTCCGCGGGTGAATACTGCTCCCCGGGGACGCCCCCGGCCAACGATCGCGTCCCACGTGACGGGACGCGGCATGACGTATCGCCCCTAACCTGTGGGGATGGCCGCCGCGACCGACGAGACCTACCTCAGCCGCATCATGTCCATCCTCGACGCCTTCCGCGCCGAAGAGGACGCGGTCGGCGTCGCGGAGCTGGCCCGCCGCACCGGCCTGCCCAAGTCCACCGTGCACCGCATCGCGCTGTCCCTGGTGGAGGCGCGGCTGCTCGAACGGCACGGATCCGGGGTGCGGCTGGGGTTGCGCCTGTTCGAGCTCGGGCAGCGCGTCCCCCGGCAGCGGGCGCTGCGGGACGCGGCGCTGCCCTACATGTCCGACCTGCGCGAGGCGACCCGGCAGACCGTCCACCTGGCCGTGCTGGAGGGCAGCGAGGTCGTCTACGTGGAGATCCTCGCCTCCCCCGGCGGCCCGCCGCTGCCGTCCCGCGTCGGCGGGCGGCTGCCCGCGCACGCGACCGGGGTCGGCAAGGCGATCCTGGCCTTCTCGCCGCCCGAGGTGAGCCGCGCCGTGCTGGACGGAGAGCTGCCCCGGCTCAGCACGCGCAGCACGGTCGCGCCCGGCCTGCTCGCGCGCGAGCTCGCGGTGATCCGCAAGGAGGGCGTCGCCTACGACCACGAGGAGTCGGGGCAGGGCGTGGTGTGCGCGGCCAGCCCCGTCCTCGGCCCGGGCGGCGAGGTCCTCGGGGCCCTGTCGGTGTCGGGCTGGAGCAACCGGATGCCGCTCAGGCACGTCGCGCCGGCCGTCCACACCGCCGCGCTCGCGCTCTCCCGGACGCTCGGCGGCGACGGCCGGGCACCCTGACCCACGGCCCCGCCGCTCGCCCCGGTGGCCGGGCGGTTCCTCCTGGTCTAGCCTGACCTGCACACGGCGGGCAGGTGAAGGCGGAAGGGACGGCCGATGAACAGAAGCGAGCTCGTGGAGATCGTCGCGGAGCGGGCGGGCAGCGACAGGGCGGTGGCCCGCCGCCATGTGGACGCGGTCTTCGAGGCCATCGTCGACGCCGTCGCCTCCGGCGACCGCGTGCTGGTCACCGGCTTCGGCACGTTCGACCGGTTCGACCGCGCGGCCCGTATCGCCCGCAACCCGCGCACCGGAGAGCGGATCGAGATCGCGGCGGGCACGGTGCCGAGGTTCCGGTTCGGCCAGACCTTCAAGAACCGCGTCGCGGGAGTGTCCGGCGCCGCCGCCACCGCCCCCGCGGAGATCGCGGCGGCCGAGGTCGCCCAGGCGCCGGTCGTGACGGAGGTCGTCCCCGAGGCCGGCACCGGGGTCGCCCCGGCGAAGAAGGCGAAGAAGCCCAAGAAGGGCAAGAAGGCCGCCACCAAGCAGGCCACCAAGCAGGCCGCGAAGAAGGCGGCCAAGAAGTCCGCCAAGAAGGGCTCCGGCAAGAAGGCCGCCAAGGCTCGCTGACCGCTTTCGAACCCGGCTCTCGCCGCCGGGTTGTTCCTTTCTTCCGTTTTGGACCGTTCCACTACATTCGCCCGCGCCATGCGCGCCTTCGGGTGTTGACGTGCGGACGCATTCGGGCGTAAACAAAGGAGAACCAAACAAAACAGGAAGGAACCAACATGGAGCCGGTGGTGCCCCGGACGGGCGGCGCATGATCGTCACGGTGACGCTCAACCCGAGCCTGGACCGGACGATCGAGGTGGACCGGCTGACCCGGGGGGAGATGATCCGCACCAGGTCGGCCCGGCTCGACCCGGGCGGCAAGGGCGTCAACGTCTCCCGCGCGCTGCTCGCGGCCGGCGTCCCGTCCACGGCCGTCGTCACCATCGGCGGGCCGGAGGGCGACCAGCTCCGGCGGCTGCTGAGCGACGAGGGGCTGACCGTGCGGGCCGTCCCCGTGCACGGGCACACCCGGTCCAACGTGGCGATCGCCGAGCCCGGCGGGGTGGTCACCAAGCTCAACGAGCCCGGCGGGCGGCTGTCGGCCGCCGAGCTCGCCGAGGTGGCCGAGGTGATCGCCGCCGAGTCCGTGGCGGCGGGCTGGGTCGCCGGCTGCGGCAGCCTCCCGCCGGGCGTCCCCGACGACCTCTACGCCGATCTGTGCGCCCGCCTGACCGCGGCGGGCATCCGGGTCGCGATCGACTCCAGCGGGCCGGCGCTGCGGGCGGCCCTGCCCGCCGGCCCCGACCTGGTCAAGCCCAACCGCGAGGAGCTGGCCGAGGCCGTCGGGCGTCCCGTCGGCACCCTCGCCGACGTGGTGACGGCGGCGCGCGAACTGCGCTCGCTCGGCGCCCGCGCCGTCCTGGTGAGCCTGGGCGCGGACGGCGCGGTGCTGGTCGACGACGACGGCGTCGTCGCCGGCGAGTCACCGGTCGACCGTCCCAGGAGCACGGTGGGGGCGGGCGACGCGCTGCTCGCCGGGTTCCTGGCGGCCGGGGCCCGTGGCGCCGGCGCCCTCGCCGAGGCGCTGGCCTGGGGCGCCGCGGCGGTACGGCTGCCCGCCAGCCGGATGCCGCGGCCCGCCGACCTGCGCCGCGACCTCGTCCGCATCCATGCCGTGCCCGACCTCGACCGACCCCTCGTCCCCTGATCCCGTACCCACCCGAACCCCGGGAGGCCGCGATGGCCACTGACTACACCCCCCGACCGACCGGCGACGGATTCCGGGCGCGCGTGCAGCGCCTCGGCGGCCATCTCGCCGGGATGGTGATGCCCAACATCGGCGCGTTCATCGCGTGGGGCCTCATCACCGCCCTGTTCATCCCCACCGGCTGGCTGCCCAACAAGGAGCTGGGCGCGCTGGTCGACCCGATGATCAAGATCCTGCTGCCGCTGCTGATCGGCTACACCGGCGGCCGGATGGTGCACGGCCAGCGCGGCGCGGTGGTCGGCGCCGTGGCCACGATGGGCCTGGTGGTCGGCGCGGACGTGCCGATGTTCCTGGGCGCGATGATCATCGGTCCGCTGGCCGCGTACCTGATGAAGCTGTTCGACAAGCTGATCGAGGACCGGGTCCGCACCGGCTTCGAGATGCTGGTGGACAACTTCTCCGCGGGCATCCTGGCCGCCGCCATGGCGATCGCCGGCAACCGGGCGATCGGCCCGGTCGTCAGCACCTTCAGCGATCTGGCCGAGGACGCGGTCGGCTGGCTGGTCGACAACAACGTGCTGCCACTGACCTCGGTGCTGATCGAGCCGGCCAAGGTGCTGTTCCTCAACAACGCCGTCAACCACGGCGTGCTCGGGCCGCTGGGCGTCCAGCAGGCCGCCGAGTCCGGCAAGTCCGTGCTGTTCATGCTGGAGTCCAACCCCGGGCCCGGGCTCGGCCTGCTGCTGGCCTACATGTTCTTCGGCCCCCGCCGGCTGCGTCCCAGCACCCCGGCCGCCGCGATCATCCACTTCTTCGGCGGGATCCACGAGATCTACTTCCCGTACGTGCTGATGAAGCCGCGGATGATCCTGGCGGTCATGGCCGGCGCCGCCACCGGCATCGCGATCTTCGTGGCCACCGGGACCGGCCTGGTCGCCACCCCGTCCCCCGGCAGCATCTTCGCCTACCTCGCCCAGACCCCGCGCGGCGCGGGCAACTGGATCGGCGTGTACGGCGGGATGCTCGCGTCGGTCGCCGTGACGTTCGGCGTCGGCGCCGCGCTGCTCGGCTTCGGCAGGCTCGCCGACGAGTCCGAGGGCTCGGCGGACGACTCCGGCGGCACCGCCGCGAAGACCGAGGACGCCGAGGGCACGCCGGAACCGGCGGAGAAGGCCGAGGTCACCGGTGCCGGCGACACTTCCGGCGACACTGAGAAGGCGACAGAGCAACCGGCGAGCCGCTGACCGGGCAGCCGGATCCATCCACCCCCTCGGAAGGACCCCGCCATGGGCACCACGATCGAAGGCAAGGACGTCCGCAAGCTCATCATCGCCTGCGACGCGGGCATGGGCAGCAGCGTCATGCTGGCCGGGCAGCTGCGCAAGGCGCTCAAGAAGCAGCAGGTCGAGGTCAAGCACACACCGGTCGGCTCCATCCCCGCGGACGCCGACGTGGTCGTCTGCCACTCCGGGCTCGCCGAGCGGGCCCGCCGGGGCGCGCCGGACGCCGTGGTCGTCCCGTTCGACGTCTACATCGGCGATCCCGCGATCGACGGGGTCGTCAAGGCGATCAAGGACGGCGGTGTGGTCGGTGGGTAGCGGCGTGGCCTCCGGGCCCGGCGCGCTGCTCGACCCCGCCGCCGTCCGCCTGGACGCGCGCGCCGAGGGACGGGACGACGCGATACGGCAGTGCGGCAGGCTGCTCGTCGAGATCGGCGCGGTGACCGAGCCGTACGTCCAGAGCATGCTCGACCGCGAGCGTTCGATCTCCACCTACCTCGCCGAGGGCGTCGCCATCCCGCACGGGACGGCCGAGGGCAAGGACGCGGTGCTGCGCGACGCGCTGGCCGTGGTGCGCTTCCCCGAGGGCGCGGACTGGAACGGCGCGAAGGTCACGCTCGCCATCGGCATCGCGGCGCGCGGGGACGGGCACATGGCGATCCTCGGCGAGCTCGCGCAGATCCTGCTCGACCCCGAGCGGGCGCGGGCGCTGCGCGAGGCCACCACGGCCGAGCGGATCGCCGAGCTCCTCACCCCCGCCGAAGCATCCGAAGACTGACCACAGAGAACAGGAATCCCACACGATGAAGGTCGCCCGCTTCCACGCGCCCGGGGACATCCGGCTCGAAGACGCCCCCGAGCCCGAGCCGGGCCCCGGCGAGCTGAAGCTCCGCGTCCGCAACTGCTCCACCTGCGGCACGGACGTCAAGATCTCCCGGTTCGGCCATCACCACATCGTCCCGCCGCGGGTGATGGGCCACGAGATCGCCGGGGAGGTGGTGGCCGCGGGCGCCGGGACGGAGGGCTGGGCGCCGGGCGACCGGGTCCAGGTGATCGCGGCCATCCCCTGCGGGACCTGCGCGGAGTGCCGGCGCGGCCGGATGACCGTGTGCTCGCGGCAGGAGTCGATGGGCTACCACTACGACGGGGCGTTCGCCGAGTACATGATCGTCCCGGCGAAGGTCCTGGCGGTGGCCGGGGTGAACCGGATCCCCGAGGGCGTCTCGTTCGCCGAGGCGTCGGTGGCCGAGCCCCTGGCCTGCGTCCTGAACGGGCAGGAGCTGGCCCGGGTCGGCGAGGGCGACGACGTGGTGGTGTTCGGCTCCGGGCCGATCGGGTGCCTGCACGTGCGGGTGGCGCGGGCGCGCGGCGCGGCCCGGGTGTTCCTGATCGAGCTGAACGCCGACCGGCTGCACCGGGCGTCCGAGCTGGTCAAGCCGGACGCGGCGATCCTCGCCGGGGACACCGACCCGATCGAGGCGGTCAGGGACCTCACCGGCGGCCGCGGCGCCGACGTGATCATCACGGCCGCGGCGGCGCACACCCCGCAGCAGCAGGCGCAGTGGATGGCCGCGCCGGGCGGCCGGATCAGCTTCTTCGGCGGGCTGCCCAAGGACGACCCTGTCATCTCCTGCGACTCCAACCAGGTGCACTACCGGGAGCTGAGCATCGTCGGCGCCAACGGGTCGAGCCCGGCGCACAACGCCCGCGCGCTGGAGCTGATCGGCACGGGCGAGGTGCCCGTCCACGACCTCGTCACCCACCGCGTCCCGCTCGCGGACGTGCACCGGGCGCTGGACCTCGTCGCGCGCGGCGAGGCGATCAAGGTCACCGTCGAGCCCTGAGGAGGGCCTGAGGAGGGAGAGCACATGGCGGAACGCACCGTCGTCATCGGGTCGGCGCAGGGCCTGCACGCCCGCCCGGCCAAGATCTTCGTGCAGGAGGCGGCACGGCAGCCCGTGCCGGTGCACATCAGCGCGGGCGGCAAGGCGCCCGTCCCCGCCGCCAGCATCCTGGCGGTGCTGGCGCTCGGCGCGCGCCAGGGCGACGAGGTGACGCTGAGCGCCGAGGACGGCGAGCGGGGCGAGCGGGCGCTGGACGAGCTGGCCGCCCTCATCGAACGGGACCTGGACGCGGAGGAGCCCGAACCCGAGCCGACCTGACCCGTAGGACGGAGCCGACCCGTAGGACAATGGTCGCCGTCATGACGACAGCGGGAGCAGGTGACCCCACCCCCATGTACGCCGAGGAACGGCAGCAGGCGATCCTGGCGCGGGCGCGCGCCGACGGCCGCGTCGACGTGGTGGCGCTGGCCGAGCAGTTCTCGGTGACCACCGAGACGATCCGGCGCGACCTGACCGTGCTGGAGCGGGCCGGCACGCTGCGCCGGGTGCACGGCGGGGCGATCCCGGTGGAGCGGCTGGGCTTCGAGCCGGCGCTGGCCGCCAGGGACGCGGTGCTGACCGAGGAGAAGGAGCGGATCGCCAAGGCGGCGCTGGCCGAGCTGCCCGCCGAGGGCTCGGTGATCATCGATGCGGGGACCACCACCGCCCGGCTGGTACGGCTGCTGCCCGCCGACCGCGAGCTGACGGTGATCGTCAACTCGCCGCCGCACGCCACCGCGCTGGCCGCGCAGTCCAACCTCAACGTCATCATGCTCGGCGGCCGGGTGCGTCCCCGCACGCTCGCCACGGTGGACGACTGGGTGCTGCGCCCGCTGGCCGACCTGTGGGCGGACGTGGCGTTCATGGCCACCAACGGCTGCTCGGCGGCGCACGGGCTCACCACCTCCGACCAGGCGGAGGCCGCGGTGAAGCGGGCGATGATCGCCTCGTCCCGGCGGCGGGTGCTGCTGGCCGACCGCACCAAGATCGGCAACGACAATCTGGTGCGGTTCGCCGCGCTGTCGGAGATCGACGTGCTGATCACCGACACCGGCCTGGACACCGAGGCGGCCGCCGAACTGGCCGCCGCCGGCCCGGAGGTCGTGCGGGCCTGACCCCGCCGTGCGACCGGGCGGGACGCCGGATGTACCGTTGATCCGGTTTGCGGAGTCCGCCGGGCCGGCGGCGCGGGAGGCAGCGGATGAGCGAGGAGTTCCCACCCCGGATCGTGCGGCTGCTCGACCTGCGGCCGCTGGACGAGGACACCTACCTGGGGGCGGAGGTCGCCGGGCTCGCCCGGATCCGCCTGTTCGGCGGCCAGGTCGCGGCGCAGAGCCTGCGCGCCGCCTGCCACACGGTCGGCCAGGGACGGCTCCCCCACTCGCTGCACGCCTACTTCATCAGGCCGGGCACCTATGAGGAGACGCTGCGGTTCGACGTGGCCCGCACCCGGGACGGGCGCGCGTTCTCCACCCGGCACGTCACCGCCGCCCAGGGCGGCAAGCCGATCTTCGAGATGATCGCCTCCTTCCACGACCCCGAGCCCGGCTACGACTGGCAGCCACAGGGGCCGCCGGACGTTCCACCGCCCGAGGACCTGGAGCCGCCGGACCTCCCCGCGCTCATCCGGCACCCCACCGGGTTCGAGATGCGGGCGGTGCGGCGGGAACGCCCCGACGGGATCTGGTCCCCGCACCCGTTCTGGATCCGGCACCGGGAGCCGCTGCCGGACGACCCCGCCGTCCACGCGAGCCTCATCGCCTACCTGTCCGACATGGCGCTGGTCAGCGGCGCGCGGGCGCCGGGCTCCCCGCGCGAGCTGGCGATGGCCGTCAGCCTGGACCACGCGCTGTGGTTCCACCGCCCCGCCCGGATCGACGACTGGCTGCTGTTCTCGGTCGATCCGGCCACCAACCACGGCGCCCGCGGCCTCGCCCACGGCACCCTGCACACCCGCGACGGAAGACTCGTCGCCTCCATCGCCCAAGAAGCGCTCCTGCGGCCGGCGCTCTGATTGGCACCCGCGAGCTGCGCTGTGTTTATTGGCACCCGCGAGCTGCGCTCCTCGCCTGGCGGCTCGTCGCTTGTCGCGGCTGCGGCGATCGCTGCATCACTCCGACTCGCCCAGAGGCTCGCTCCGCGATCAGGTCCTCGCAAGCTCGGACCTGCCTCCGGACGCGATCGCAGCGCTGTGTTTATTGGCACCCGCGAGCTGCGCTCCTCGCCTGGCGGCTCGTCGCTTGTCGCGGCTGCGACGATCGCTGCATCACTCCGACTCGCCCTAGGGGGCTCGCTCCGCGATCAGGTCCTCGCAAGCTCGGACCTGCCTCCGGACGCGATCGCAGCGCTTGGGCGCCGTTCGGGGCTGGGGTGAGGGCTAGGTCCCTGGGTTTGGTACGGGATCAGATTGTTGCTTGGTCCAATCTGTTTTCGGGCTCTGAGGGCGACGGCGGGGTGGCTAGGGTTTCGCCGTCTTGGGAGGCTCGGCGGGTCTCCTCCAGGAGCACGGCGCGGACGCGGCGCGCGTCCCCGGCCAGCCTGCCGAGTTCCTCGCGGGCGAGGTCGTCCCGGACGGTGGCGGCCAGCAGTTCGCGGTAGCGCTCGTTCCGTTCGGGGAGACGCTGGACGGCCTGCCATTCCCGGTACGCCTCGTCCAGCTCCAGCGTCCGCCGCGCGTACGCCTCCAGCGCCTCGACGCGGGCGGTGACCGAGCCGACCGAGGCGTCCAGGGCGCGGCGCTGCGGCACCACCAGCGCCCGCAGCCGCGGGGACGGGTGCTCGGGCAGCCGCTCCTCCTGGTCTCGGCGCAGCCGGGTGTGCTCGGCGAGCGTGGAGGCGATCGCCCATTCCTCGTGGGACAGCGCCGCCGGGCCGCCGGCGTCGTCCAGGAGACCGGCGCGGTGCGAGACCGAGCCCAGCACCGCGTCGCAGGCCCGCTGCGCCCGCAGCAGCAGCCGGGACGCCACCCGGTCGAAGTCGCCGGGCAGCAGGTAACGGCCGTGATGCACGCGGGCGGCGCGGGCGGCGGCCGGCTCCCGTAGGTGGCGCACGGCGGCGACGGCCCAGCAGGTGAAGCTGCCCACGGCCAGCAGCGCGGCCACCTCTCCCAGCCGCAGCAGGATCAGCGCGATCTGCAGCGCCGGAGTGATCATCATGGCGGCCACCGCCGTGCCGCCCCATCGGAACACCCCGTCGACCAGATCGTCCTCCTCCTCGCCCGGGGCCAGGAGGCACAGCCGGATCCAGCCGCCGGGCAGCACGCCGTAGAAGAAGGCGATCATGGGGACCCACAGGGCGCGGCCGACCAGCGCGGCGGGCCGGAGCCGGGGCGGGGACGGGGCGGGGAGATGGGCCGCGACCAGCCTTTCCGGCGCCGCGTCCAGGAGGGCGCGGTCCTCACGGGGGATCTCGGGGTCGAACACCGGCCGGGGATGCCTGTCGTCGGTCATGGGAACTCCCACCGCTCGCGATGCGAACATGACAACCCGCCGGCCCTTCCCTCCGGTCAGTCCTGGAGCTCGGCCCAGACCTCCCGGTCCCGCTCGGGCGTCCACACGCGGGGCCGCTCGACGCCGTCCAGCTCGTCCCAGAGCCGGGAGACGTCGAACGGGAGGCAGTGCTCGAAGATGGGCCAGCGGCCGTAGTCGGGGGCGAGGGCGGCGTGCACGGCGGCGAACGCGTCCTTGAGGGTGCCTCCGCCGTCCCTGACCTCCCGGACCTCGCCGATCATCACCTCCAGGAAGCGCCGGGTCTGCGCGATGGCGTCGCGCACCGCCTCCCGCCCGTGCGCCATGGCGCCGCGCCCGCCGACCAGGGTCCGGGCGCCGAACGACTCGACGTGGTCGAGGGTGCCCGACACCCACTCCTGGTGGAAGGCGTCGCCGGTGTAGAGGGCGGCCCGGGTCTCCACCAGGTCGCCGGCGAACAGGATGTGCTGCCGGGGCAGCCACGCCACGATGTCGCCCTCGGTGTGGCCGCGCCCGCAGTACGCCAGGTCGAGGTCGCCGCGGTCGCCGCCGAGGTCGATGGTGAGGGTGCTGGAGAAGGTGACGTCCGGCCAGGTGAGGCCGGGGATGCTCGCGGGCTCCTCGAACAGCCGGGGCATCCGGGCGTACTCCGACTCCCAGTCCTCCTTGCCGCGCTCGCGGATCAGGGCGGCGGTGCGGTCGTGCGCGATGATGGTGGCGTCCCCGAACGCGGCGGCCCCCAGCGTCCGCACCGCGTGGTAGTGGGACAGCACCAGGTACTTGACCGGCTTGGCGGTGTGCTCGCGGAGCCTGGCGAGCCACCGGCGGGCCGCGGCCGGGGTGGCGAGGGCCTCGAAGCAGACCAGGAAGTCCTCGCCCTCGATCGCGCCGACGTTCGGGTCCCCCTCGGCCGTGAGGGCGTACACGCCGTCGGCGAGCACCTCGAGGGTCTGCTCCTTCTCCGCCAGGTCGGCGGAGGACGCGAACGGTCTGGGCATCGGTCGCCCCCTCGGAACTCTTCGGCCCTGTACCCGCGATCGCGGCGGGCATACCACAACCAATCATTCCCACTCGTCCACCCCCGGCAATCCCGCGTGAGAAAGATCAGGGGCGGGGAACTGATGCCAGCGTGACCGTCGCGCTGGGCCTGCTGGCCGTGTTCCTGCTGACGGCGGCGACCGGCTGGTTCGTCGCCCAGGAGTTCGCCTTCGTCACCGCGGACAGGCCGGAGCTGGAGCGGCAGGCCAGGGAGGGCGACCGGAGGGCGGCGCGGGCGGTGCGCGTGATGGAGCGCGTGTCGTTCATGCTGTCCGGCGCCCAGCTCGGCATCACCGTGACCGCCCTGGTGGTGGGGTTCATCGCCGAGCCCGCGCTGGGCGGGCTGGTCGCGCCGGCGCTGGAGGCGGCGGGGATGTCGCCCGGCGCGGTGACGGGGATCTCGGTGGCGGCCGGGTTCGCGATCGCCACGGTCATCCAGATGGTGCTGGGCGAGCTGTTCCCCAAGAACCTGGCGCTGGCCAAGGCGGACCCGCTGGCCAAGGCGCTGGCCGGCTCCACGCTGATGTACCTGTCGGTGGCGGCCCCGGTGATCAGGCTGTTCGACGCCTCCGCCGCCGGGCTGCTGCGGCTGGCCGGGATCGAGCCGGTCGAGGAGCTGCATCACGGCGCCACGCTGGAGGAGCTGGGCCACATCATCGGGGAGTCCGGCGCGGAGCTGCGGGCGGATCAGGCGGACCTGCTGGGGCGCGCGCTGATGTTCTCCGACCGGACGGCCGGCGAGGTGATGGTGCCGCGCGTGGACGTGATCACCGTCCCGCAGACGGCGCGGGCGGGCGAGCTGACCGAGATCATCACCGCGCACGGCCACACCCGCTACCCCGTGGTCGGCGACAGCGTGGACGACGTGGTCGGCGTGGTGGGGCTCGACCAGCTCGTCCGGCTGTCCCCGCGGGAGGCCGACCGCACGCCGGTGCGCGAGCTCGCCCGTCCGGCGCCGCTGGTGCCCGACACGCTGCCGCTGCCGGACGTGGTGGCGCGGCTCAGCGGCGACGGCGGCTCGCTGGCCTGCGTGGTGGACGAGTACGGCGGCTTCGCCGGCCTCATCGCCTGGGAGGACGTGGCCGAGGAGCTGGTCGGGGAGATCGCCGACGAGAACGAGGTGAGCGAGGAGCAGGCGGTGCGGCGCGGCGACTGGTGGGCCGTCGACGCGGGCCTGCGGATCGACGAGGTCGAGCACGAGACCGGCATCGCCCTGCCCGAGGGCGACTACGAGACGGTCGCCGGGCTGCTGCACAGCCGGCTCGGCCGCATCGCCGAGCCCGGTGACGTGGTCGCGGTCGACCTGGCGCCGCACCGGCCGGGCGAGCCGCCGCTGCGGGCGGTGATCGAGGTGCTGTCCATCAAGCGGCACGTGCCCGAGCTGATCCGGATACGGACGGCGCCCGGCGAGCGCCCTCCGGACGAGCGGGGCGGGTGACGGGCGGATGGACCTGACCACCGCGCTGCTGGTGACGTTCGCGCTGCTGGCGCTCAACGGCTTCTTCGTCGCTTCGGAGTTCGCGCTGGTGGCGGCCAAGCGGCCGCGGCTCGAACGGGCCGCGGCCGAGGGCAGCAGGACCGCCGCCTCGGCGGTCGCGGGGATCTCCGAGCTGTCGCTGATGCTGGCGGGCGCGCAGCTCGGCATCACGATGAGCTCGCTGGGGCTCGGCCTGGTGTCCGAACCGGTGATCGCGCAGACGCTGACCCCGCTGTTCCACTCGGCGGGGCTGCCGGGCTCCGCCGCGCACGCGCTGGCGTTCGTGCTGGCCCTGGGCCTGGTGACGTTCCTGCACATGGTGGTGGGCGAGATGGCGCCCAAGTCGTGGGCGATCATCATGCCGGAGCGGTCGGCGATGATCCTGGCGGTGCCGTTCCGCGCGTTCACCCAGGCGGTGCGGCCGGTGCTGGCGGGCCTGAACGCGATCACCAATCTGTTACTGCGGCTGGTGCGGGTGTCGCCCCGGGACGCGGTCCCCGTGCCCCGCACCCCGGAGCAACTGCGCAGCCTGGTGCTGGAGTCGCGGCGGCTCGGGTTGATCGCGGAGAGCGATCTGCATCTGCTCACCGCCGCGCTGGACGCGCCGAAGACCCCCTTGACCGGCCTGGTCGTGCCAAAGGAACGCATCGTCACGGTGCCGTCCTCCGCCTCGCCGTCGGAGATCGTGGAGACCTCGGCGCGCACGGGCAGGCTGCGGCTGATGGTGCGCGGGGCGGCGCGGGGCGGGTCCCCGCGCATGGTGCACGTCCGCGATGCCTACCTGGCCAGGGCACGCGGCATGCCCACGACGGCGCGCGAGCTGTCGCACCCGGTGCCGGTCATCCCGGCGGGCGCGCCCGTCACCGACGCGGTGGCGATCCTGCGCGAGCGGCGCAGCCACCTGGGCCTGGTACGGCACGCGGACGGCAGGACCGCGGGCCTGGTCGAGCTGGACACCCTGGTGAGCACGCTGCTGACCCCTGCCTGAGCCGCGTTCCCGGCCTCTGTCAACCTGGATTGACACGGCCCGGGATGTCAACCTACATTGACACCATGAACGACGGAGTGAAGCTCGCCGAGCAGGCGGGCAGCCGGGATCCGGCGGTCGGGCTGCGCGCGGTGCGCGCGCTGCGCGAGCTGTCCGAGCGGCTGGAGGCCCTCCAGGTCGCCTCCGCGCGGGAGCAGGGCTGGTCCTGGCAGGAGATCGCGGTCTGTCTCGGCGTGAGCCGCCAGGCCGTCCACAAGAAGCACGGCGGCGGCCGGTCCATCCTCAACAGGGAGAGGTGAAAGGATGTTCGAGCGCTTCACCAAGGAGGCGAGGTTCGCGGTCGTCCAGGCCCAGGACGAGTGCCGGGGGCTGTCCGCGAAGCGGATGGGGACCGAGCACCTGCTCCTGGGGCTGCTCGACGGCGACGGCCCCGCGGGCCGGGTCCTGCGCGAGCACGGCCTGGAGATCACGGCGCTGCGCGAGGCCGTCCGGCGGGGCGCCGGAGGAGATCCCCTCGACGCCGACGCCCTGCGCAGCCTCGGGATCGACCTGGACGCCGTACGGCGGGCGGCCGAGGAGACCTTCGGCGAGGGCGCCCTGGACGCCCCGCCCGGCGCCCACCGCAAGCGCGGGTACCTCCACCCCGACCCCGCCGCCAAGAAGTCCCTGGAGCTGGCCCTGCGGCACGCCGTTCGCCTCAAGAACAACCACATCAGCGACGGCCACCTCCTGCTGGGCCTCATCCACGACGAGAACGCCACCGCCGTCACGCTCCTGCGCGCCCACGGCGTGGACATCGACGCCCTCCGCGCCGACATCACCAAGGCGATCACGACGAAAGCGGCCTGACCGGCCTATTTTGGGGGGCATGACCGACGTGGTGGACGCCCTCCAGCGGCGCATCCCGGCCGACCGCATCGTCACCGATCCCGATGTGATCTCCGCTTACGCGCATGACGAGGCGGCATGGGCGCCGTACGGAACGCCCGCCGCGCTGGTCCGCGCCGGCTCCACCGCGGAGGTGCGGGCGCTGGTCGAGGTCTGCGCCGCGCGGGGCGTGCCGATCGTCCCGCGCGGCGCGGGCACCGGCCTCTCCGGCGGCGCCAACGCCCTGGACGGCTGCGTGCTGCTCTCCCTGGAGCGGATGAACGAGATCGTCGAGATCGACCCGCACGAGCGCCTGGCGGTCGTCCAGCCGGGCGTGGTCAACGACGAGCTGCGCGCCGAGGCCGCCCGGCACGGCCTGTGGTACCCGCCGGACCCGGCCAGCGCGCCCTGGTCCACCATCGGCGGCAACGTGGCCACCAACGCGGGCGGCGTGTGCTGCGTGAAGTACGGCGTCACCCGCGACTACGTGCTGGCCGTCGAGGCGGTCGTCGGGCGCGGCGAGGTGGTGCGCCTCGGGCGGCGCACCGCCAAGGGGGTCGTCGGATACGACCTGTGCGGCCTGATGGTCGGCTCCGAGGGCACCCTGGGCGTCATCACCGAGATCACCGTCCGCCTGCGCGGCGCCCGCCCGCCCGAACGGACGATCGTGGGCTACTTCGACACCCTGCACGCGGCCGGTGAGGCCGTCAGCGCGGTCACCGCCGCCGGGATCGTGCCCAGCGCCCTGGAGCTGATCGACCGCTATTGCCTCCAGGCGGTGGACGCCTGGAAGAACATGGGCCTGTCCGCGGACGCCGACGTCCTGCTGCTGGCCCGCAGCGACACCGCCGACGACGCCGAGGCGGACGCGATCGTGCGCTGCTTCAAGGACGCCGGGGCCACCTGGAGCGCCCGCTCCACCGATGAGGAGGAGGCCGAGGCCCTGTTCGCGGCGCGCCGCCTGGCCTATCCGGCCCTGGAACGGCTCGGGCCGGTGCTGACCGAGGACGTCTGTGTGCCGCGCTCCCTGGTACCGGAGATGCTGACCCGCATCGAGCGCGCCGCCAGGGACAACGACACCCACATCGCCAACATCGCCCATGCGGGCGACGGCAACCTGCACCCGCTGATCATCGGCGTTCCGGGTGACGAGGCCGCCCGCGCCCGCGCCGAGCGCGCCTTCGACCGGATCGTGGACGACGCGATCGCGCTGGGCGGCACGGTCACCGGCGAGCACGGCGTCGGCCTGCTCAAGCGCCGCGGCCTGCACGCGGAGCTCGACCCGGCCGTCGTCGCCCTTCACCACGGGGTCAAGCGGGCGCTCGACCCCGCCGGGATCTTCAACCCCGGGAAGGTCTTCGGCGAACCCTGACGGCCGCATGGCGCCCTCGTCCTCGGGTAGGGGCGATCCCACACCCACTTGCGAGGGGGGCGCACATGCACGTCGTGGTCGTCGGGGCGACCGGGAACGTGGGGACCAGCACCGCGCAGGCGCTGGCCGCCGATCCGAAGGTGACGTCGGTCCTGGGACTGGCCCGCCGGGAACCCGGGTTGAAGATCGACAAGGTCCGGTGGGAACGGGCCGACGTGAACGACACCGACCTGGTCTCGCACTTCCGTGGCGCGGACGCGGTCGTCCACCTGTCCTGGCTGTTCCAGCCGACCCGCTCCCCCGCGGTGACCTGGCGCACGAACGTGCTGGGCAGCGCCCGGGTGTTCCTCGCCGTCGCCGAGGCCGGCGTCCCGTGCCTGGTGTACTCCTCCTCGGTGGGGGCGTACTCGCCGGGACCCAAGGACCGTGCCGTGGACGAGGAGTGGCCCACGCACGGCTGGCCCGGCGCCGCCTACAGCCGCGAGAAGGCGTACGTGGAGCGGCTCCTGGACGGTTTCGAGTCCGATCACCCGGACTGCCGCGTGGTGCGGCTCCGCCCGGGGTTCATGTTCAAGCGGGAGGCCGCCCAGGAGCAGAGGCGCCTGTTCGGCGGGCCGTTCCTGCCGGGCAGGCTGGTGCAGCCGGGGCGGCTCCCGTTCGTCCCCGCGATACCGGGGCTGCGGTTCCAGGCGCTGCACACCGCGGACGCGGGCGACGCGTTCTGCCGCGCCGTCACGAACGAGCGGGCCCGCGGGCCGATCAACATCGCGGCCGAGCCGCCGATCGGCCCGGAGGAGCTGGCCGAGCTGATGGGCGCCCGGCCGATCCCCGTGCCTCCCCTGGCCGCGCACAGCGCGCTGCGCGTGGCCTGGAGCCTGGGGCTGGTGCCGGCCTCGGCCGAACTGCTGGACCTGGCCCTGCACGTCCCGATCATGGACACCTCGCGCGCCCGGGAGGAGCTGGGCTGGACCCCCGCCCACAGCGGAACCGAGGCGATGGCCGAGTTCTTCGAGGGGCTGCGCACGGGCGCGGACCTGGAGACCCCGCCGCTGTCCCAGGCCACCAGCGGCCCGATGCGGCTGCGGGAACTGGTCACCGGCGTCGGCCGCCGCCCCTAGGCCCCTTCCCTAGACCCCTCCGGCCGGGGTCACGGTGAAGCGGCGCAGGCGCAGGGCGGGGTTCTTGTCGCGGACCTCGGCGACGCGGTCGGGCGAGACCTCGCCGGACGCGATGCCCGTCCCCTCACCGAGCGAGGCCACGATCACGCCCATCGGGTCGGCGAGCAGGCTGTTGCCCGCGCCCATCGGGGCGCTCTGCCCGGCCGCGGCGACGTAGATCGTGTTCTCGATGGCGCGCGCCCGGACCAGGGTGCGCCAGTGGTCCTCCTTCAACGGCCCCGGCACCCAGGCGGCGGGCAGCGCCAGCAGGTCGGCGCCCGCGTCCACCAGCATCCGGGTCACCTCGGGAAACCGCACGTCGTAGCAGGTCTGCATGCCGACGGTGACCCCGCCGACGGCGAAGGTCCGCGGCGTGCCGATGTCCCCGGCCCGGACCACGTCCGACTCCTTGTAGCCGAACGCGTCGTACAGGTGCAGCTTGCGGTAGGTGGCCACGATCGCGCCGGACGGGTCGATCGCCACGAGGGTGTTGGACATGCGTCCCGGCTCGTCGTCCAGCCGCTCGTTCACCCCGGCGACGACGTGCACGCCGTGCCGGGAGGCCAGCTCCGCCAGCCCCCGCACGAACGGGCCGTCCAGCGGCTCGGCGGACGTCACGAACCGCTCGTCCATCGCCGGCGCGATGAACATCGCGTATTCGGGGAGCACCACCAGCCGCGCCCCGCGCCCGGCCGCGTCGGCGACCAGCTTCGCGGCCTTCGCGAGGTTCCGCTCCTTGTCCTCTGAGGACGCGAACTGCGCCACGGCGACCTGGACCATCTGCGCCTCCCCATGACGGCGGCAACCGGCGGGCATACCCTTCCGACCCTACTGGTGCCCCTCGCCCCCGGCTGAGCCCCCGGCCCCGCCGATCTCAGAGCCGGTCGACGGAGATGACCTTGATGACGGCCTCGCCCGCCTCGTCCGAGCCGGCCAGGTCGACCTCGGCGGTGATGCCCCAGTCGCGGTGGCCCTCCGGGTCGTCGAAGACCTGGCGGACGCGCCACAGCGCGTCCTCGGGGACCTCCTCGATGAGCAGCAGCCGGGGGCCGCGCGCGTCCGGGCCGGTGTTGAGGTCGTCGTGCTCGTCCCAGTACGCGGCCATGGCCTCCCGCCAGCCGTCCTCGCCGAGGCCGGGGTCGAGCTCGCCCAGGTCGGCGTAGCGCTCCAGCGCGGCCAGCTCCACGCGGCGGAACATCGCGTTGCGCACCAGCACCCGGAACGCGCGGGCGTTCGCGGTGACCTTGGTGACCCGCTCCTCCAGGGCCTCCTGGAGATCCTCTTCCTCCTGCGGGTTCGCGAGCTGCTCCCACTCGTCCAGCAGGCTGGAGTCGACCTGGCGGACCAGCTCGCCCAGCCACTCGATCAGGTCGATCAGATCGTCGTTCTTGATCGAGTCCGGGACGGTCTGCTGCAACGCCCGGTACGCGCCCGACAGGTACCGCAGGACCAGGCCCTCGGCGCGCGCCAGCTCGTAGAAGGCGATGTACTCGGTGAACGTCATCGCCCGCTCGTACAGGTCGCGCGCCACCGACTTGGGACGCAGCGGGTGGTCGCCGACCCACGGGTGCCCGGCGCGGTAGATCTCGTAGGCGGCCTCCAGCTCCTCCTCAAGGGGCTTGGGGTAGTCGACGTCCTGGAGCAGCTCCATGCGCTCCTCGTACTCGATGCCCTCGGCCTTCATCTCCTGGACGGCCTCGCCGCGCGCCTTGTTGAGCTGGGCGGCCAGGATCTGCCTGGGGTCGTCCAGCGTCGCCTCGATCACCGACAGGATGTCCAGCGCGTAGGTGGGCGAGGAGGGGTCCAGCACCTCGAAGGCGGCCAGCGCGAAGGTGGACAGCGGCTGGTTGAGCGCGAAGTCCTCCTGGAGGTCCACGGTGAGGCGGGCGTAGCGGCCCTGCTCGTCCGGCTCGTCCAGGGTCTCCACCACGCCGCCGGCCAGCAGGGACCGGTAGATCGCGATGGCCCGGGAGATGTGCCTGCGGCGCGCGGCCGGCTCCTCGTGGTTGTCGGTGAGCAGCCGCTTCATCGCCTGGAACGCGTTGCCGGGACGGGCGATCACCGACAGCAGCATGGCGTGGCTGACCTGGAACCGGGACTTGAGCATTTCCGGCTCGGCCGCCTGAAGCTTGCGGAAGGTGTCCTCGTCCCAGCCGACGAAGCCCTCCGGCGGCTTGCGGCGCTGGACCTTGCGCCGCTTCTTCGGGTCGTCGCCCGCCTTGGCCAGGGCCTTCTCGTTCTCCACCACATGCTCGGGGGCCTGCGCGACCACGTACCCGACGACGTCGAACCCGGCCCGGCCGGCGCGCCCGGCGATCTGGTGGAACTCGCGGGCCCGCAGCCGCCGCACCCGGTGCCCGTCGTACTTGCTGAGCGCGGTGAACACCACGGTGCGGATCGGGACGTTCACGCCGACGCCGAGGGTGTCGGTACCGCAGATGACCTTGAGCAGCCCGGCCTGCGCGAGCCGTTCCACCAGCCGCCGGTACTTCGGCAGCATCCCCGCGTGGTGGACGCCGATGCCGTGCCGCACGAACCGGGACAGGTTGCGGCCGAACCGGGTGGTGAACCGGAAGTTGCCGATCAGCTCGGCGATCCTGGCCTTCTCCTCCTTGGTGCACACGTTGATGCTCATCAGCGCCTGCGCCCGTTCCATCGCGGCGGCCTGCGTGAAGTGCACCAGGTAGATCGGGGCCTTCTGCTCGCCGAGCAGCTCCTCGACGGTCTCGTGCAGCGGCGTGACCCGGTAGTCGTACTTCAGCGGGACGGGCCGTTCCGCCGAGGTCACCACGGCGGTCGGGCGGCCGGTGCGGCGGGTGAGGTCCTTCTCGAAGAAGGTGACGTCGCCCAGCGTCGCCGACATCAGCAGGAACTGGCACTGCGGCAGCTCCAGCAGGGGGATCTGCCAGGCCCAGCCGCGCTCGGGCTCGGCGTAGAAGTGGAACTCGTCCATCACCACCACGCCGATGTCGGCGTCGGCGCCGTCCCGCAGCGCGATGTTGGCGAGCACCTCGGCGGTGCAGCAGATGATCGGGGCGTCGGCGTTGACGCTGGCGTCGCCGGTCATCATCCCAACGTTCTCGCGGCCGAACATCTCGCACAGGTCGAAGAACTTCTCCGACACCAGCGCCTTGATCGGCGCGGTGTAGAAGCCGACCTGGTCCCGTCCCAGCGCGGCGAACAGCGCCCCGGCGGCCACCAGGCTCTTGCCCGACCCGGTCGGGGTGGACAGGATCACGTTGGCCCCGGACACGACCTCGATCAGCGCCTCCTCCTGCGCCGGGTACAGCGTGATGCCGCGCCCGGACACCCATCGCTCGAACGACTCGTACAGCGAGTCGGCGTCGACGGCGTCGGCGGAGGGCAGCTGATCGATGAGAGAGGTCACCCTTCCATCCTGCCCTCCGCCGGGGACTGCCCGCGCCGTGGAGCGCCCCGCTCCAGGGGCCTAAGCCTCGACCTCGGTCCGGTCACCACCCCACAGGGTGTGGTACGAGCCGTCCCGGTCGGTGCGGCGGTAGGTGTGGGCGCCGAAGAAGTCCCGCTGGCCCTGGGTGAGGGACGCGGGCAGGCGCTGCGTCCGGAGCGAGTCGTAGTAGGCCAGGGCGGTGGAGAAACCGGGCACGGGGATGCCGAGGCGGGCGGAGGTGGCGACGACCTCGCGCCAGGCGTCCTGGGCCTCGCCGAGGGCCTCGGCGAAGTGGTCGTCGGTGAGGAGCGTCGGGGTGTGCGGGTCGGCCTCGTACGCGGCGCGGATGCGGTCCAGGAAGCGGGCGCGGATGATGCAGCCGCCGCGCCAGATGGTGGCCATCGCGCCCGGGTCGATGTCCCAGCCGTACTCGGCGCTGCCGGCCTGGATCTGGTGGAAGCCCTGCGCATAGGCGACGATCTTGGAGGCGTACAGGGCCCGTTCGACCGCGTCCGCGAACTCCGAGCCCGCCGCCGTGGACCGCTCGGGCCCCGGCAGCCCCTGGGCGGCCTCGCGCAGCGCGGCGTGGCCCGACACCGACCGGGCGAACACGGCCTCGGCGATCCCGCCGACCGGGACGCCCAGGTCGAGGGCGGACTGGACGGTCCAGCGGCCGGTGCCCTTCTGCTCGGCCTGGTCCAGGACGACGTCCACGAACGGGCGCCCGGTGGCGGCGTCGGAGTGCGCCAGGACCTCGGCGGTGATTTCGATCAGATACGACTCCAGCCGGCCGGTGTTCCAGGTGCGGAAGACCTCGGCGATCTCGGCCGGGGACAGGCCGGCCGCGTGCCGCAGCAGGTCATAGGACTCGGCGATCAGCTGCATGTCGGCGTACTCGATGCCGTTGTGCACCATCTTCACGAAGTGGCCGGCGCCGTCGGGACCGACGTGGACGCAGCACGGCGTCCCGTCCACCTTGGCCGCGATGTCCTCCAGCATCGGGGCGAGCGCGGCGTAGGACTCCTCGGACCCGCCCGGCATGATGCTGGGGCCGTGCAGGGCGCCCTCCTCGCCGCCGGAGATACCGGTGCCGACGAAGTGCAGCCCCCGCTCCCGCAGCGCCTCCTCGCGCCTGCGGGTGTCGGCGAAGTGGGCGTTGCCGCCGTCCACGATCATGTCACCGGGCTCCAGCAGCGGCGCGAACTCGTCGATCACCGCGTCGGTGGGCGCGCCCGCCTTCACCATGATCACCAGCCGCCGCGGCCGCTCCAGCGACGCGACGAACTCCTCCGGCGTCTCGGCCGGGACGAACGTCCCCTCGTCCCCGAACTCCCCGATCAGCGCCTTGGTGCGGGCCGGCGTCCTGTTGTGGACGGCCACGGGATGGCCGTGCCTGGCGAGGTTGCGTGCCAGGTTGCGCCCCATCACCGCCAGCCCGGTCACCCCGATGCGCGCGCTGCCCCTGCCGGCGTTCCCCATAGTCCCTCTCCTCCTCGTCGTCGCCCTACCCGTGTTGTACGCCCCGGAACGCGATCACGTTCGCGGAACCGGCCCCCGAAGCCGCCCTTTGCGTGGCACCCTGCCCTCCGGGGCCGCGCACCGTCCGGGAGCCGCGCCCGTGCCCACGTTTCCGGCAACTCGCGCGGGCATGGCCTTGTTCCGGCCGGGAACGGACCCGATCGTGGAGATCACACGTCCGGCGCCGGGACGCCGTCGAGAAGGGGAGCGATGCTGGGACTTCCGGAGGAGGCACGGGCCTGCCTGTTCGACCTCGACGGGGTGCTGACCCGTACCGCGGCCGTGCACGCGGCCGCGTGGAAGGAGATGTTCGACGGGTTCCTGCGCGCGAGGGCCGAGCGCACGGGCGGCACGTTCATCCCGTTCGACCCGGTCAAGGACTACGGCCGGTACGTGGACGGCAAGCGGCGGGAGGACGGGACGCGCTCGTTCCTGGAGTCGCGCGGCATCACCCTGCCCGAGGGCGATCCGGGCGACCCGCCGGAGGCCGAGACGATCCGGGGACTGGGCAGCCGGAAGAACGCGCTGGTCCTCAAGCTGATCGAAGACAAGGGCGTGGAGACCTTCGAGGGATCCATCGACTACGTGCGGCGGGCGCGGGAGGCGGGGCTGAAGACGGCGGTGGTGTCGTCCAGCAGGAACACCGTCCAAGTCCTGCGCGTCGTCGGTATCACCGACCTCTTCGACGCCCGGGTGGACGGGGTGGTCGCGGCCGAGCGGAACCTGCCGGGCAAACCGGCGCCCGACACGTTCCTCGAGGGGGCGCGGGAGCTCGGCGTGGGGCCCCAGCACGCGGTCGTCTTCGAGGACGCCCTCGCGGGCGTCGAGGCCGGCCGGGCCGGCGGGTTCCTGTACGTGGTGGGGGTCAACCGGGTCAACGCCGATCACGCGGCGGCACTGGCCGAACGGGGCGCGGACGTGGTGGTGGACGACCTCTCCGAGCTGCTGGGGGGTAATAGGTGACGGAGCGGGACCCTCGGAGCGCGACCGACCGGCCCGTGTACGCGGTGGAGCCGTGGTGCGTGCGCGAGCCGGAGCTGCGGCTCGACCGCCTGGCGCAGAGCGAGTCGGTGTTCGCCCTGTCCAACGGGCACCTGGGGCTGCGCGGCAACCTCGACGAAGGCGAGCCGCACGGGCTGCCCGGAAGCTACCTCAACTCGTTCTTCGAGCAGCGCCCGCTGCCGTACGCGGAGGCCGGCTACGGCTACCCGGAGTCCGGCCAGACCGTGATCAACGTGACCAACGGCAAGCTGATCCGGCTGCTGGTCGACGACGAGCCGTTCGACGTCCGGTACGGGCGGCTGCACGCGCACGAGCGGGTACTGGACCTGCGGGCCGGCACGCTGACCCGGACGGTGGAGTGGACCTCGCCCGCCGGATGCCGGGTCAAGATCACCTCCACCCGGCTGGTGTCGCTGACCCAGCGGGCGATCGCGGCGATCTGCTACGACGTCGAGCCGGTCGACCAGTCGCTCCGGGTGGTGGCGCAGTCGGAGCTGGTGGCCAACGAGTCGCTGCCCGACCTGGGCGACGACCCGCGGGTGGCGGCCGCTCTGGAGGCGCCGCTGGTCAGCGAGGAGCACGTGCACAACGGCACCAAGGTCATCCTGGTGCACGCCACCCGCAAGAGCGGGCTGCGGATGGCCGCGGGCATGTCGCACGACATCGAGGGCCCGGGGCGGATGGCGGTGGACGCCGAGAGCTCCCCCGACGTGGGCCGGGTGACCGTGGCGACCGAGCTCGAACCGGGCCAGCGGCTGCGGATCGTGAAGTACCTCGCCTACGGGTGGTCGTCGCAGCGGTCCCGCCCCGCGCTGCACGACCAGGTGGTGGCGGCGCTGGCCGCGGCCCGGCACACCGGCTGGGCGGGGCTGCTCAAGCAGCAGCGCGACTACCTGCGCGACTTCTGGCGGGGCGCGGACATCGAGATCGACGGCGACGCGGAGATCCAGCAGGCGACGCGGTTCGGGCTGTTCCACATCCTCCAGGCCGGGGCCCGCGCCGAACGGCGGATGATCCCCGCCAAGGGCCTGACCGGTCCCGGGTACGACGGGCACACGTTCTGGGACACCGAGACCTTCGTCCTGCCGGTGCTGATCTACACCCATCCTGGCTCGGCGGCCGACGCGCTGGCCTGGCGGCACATGACGCTGCCGCTGGCGACCGAACGCGCCCGCCAGCTCGGGCTGGCCGGCGCCGCCTTCCCGTGGCGGACGATCCGCGGGCAGGAGTCGTCGGGGTACTGGCCCGCGGGCACGGCCGCGTTCCATATCAACGCCGACATCGCCGACGCCGTCGTCCGGTACGTCGACGCCACCCAGGACGAGCGCTTCGAGCGCGAGGTGGGGCTGCCGCTGCTGGTGGAGACCGCCCGGCTGTGGCGCGACCTGGGCCACCACGACGTGGAGGGCGTGTTCCGCATCGACGGCGTGACCGGCCCGGACGAGTACAACGCGGTCGCCGACAACAACGTCTACACCAACCTCATGGCGCGCCGGAACCTCCAGGAGGCCGCGGCGATGGCGATGCGGCATCCGGACCTGGCCGAACGTCTGGGAGTGACCACCGACGAGGCCGCCTCCTGGCGCAACGCGGCCGCGGCCATGCTCGTCCCGTACGACGAACGGCTCGGCGTGCACCCGCAGAGCGAAGGCTTCACCAACCACGCCAAGTGGGACTTCGCCGCGACCAAACCCGAGCACTACCCGCTTCTGCTGAACTTCCCCTACTTCGACCTGTACCGCAAACAGGTCGTCAAGCAGGCCGACCTGGTGCTGGCGATGCACCTGTGCGGGGAGGCGTTCACGGACGAGCAGAAGCGCCGCAACTTCGAGTACTACGAGGCCGTGACCGTGCGCGACTCGTCCCTCTCAGCCCAGAGCCAGGCCGTGATGGCCGCCGAGTGCGGCCATCTCGACCTCGCCCACGACTACCTGGGCGAGACCGCCCTGATGGACCTGCACGACCTGGCCCGCAACACCAAGGACGGCCTCCACATCGCCTCGATGGCCGGGGCGTGGAGCGGCCTGGTCGCCGGTTTCGGCGGGATGCGCGCCTCCAACGGCTGCCTGTCCTTCGCTCCCCGCCTCCCCGGAGGCATCAGCCGCCTGTCCTTCCGCATGCGCTACCGGGGCAGCCGCCTCCGCGTCACCGTCCGCCACGACCACGCCGTCTACGAACTGCTCGAAGGCCCCGGGCTGAGGCTTCGTCACCACGGCGAGGAGTTCAGCCTGGGCGCCGACGAGCCCGCCAAGCTGCCCATCGAGCCCATCCCGCCGCTTCCCCGCCCGGCCCAGCCGCAAGGCCGCGAGCCGCTCCCGCGCCGTACCGACCCGCACCTGCGCGACAACGCCTCCGTCACCGCCGACGGCACTCCCTAGCACCCGGCCGGGGCCTCGCCGGCGCACGGCTGGGCCTCGCCGTCCGGGACGCGGGGGCCGCGGTCGGGCGCGGCCTTCGCGTCCGTGTCCGCAGCAGTGCCCGCCGCAGTGTCGCGGGCGGGCTCCACCATGAGGCGCCGCGGCCCGGGGCCCTCGTCGCCCAGGCGGTCGTACGGGTTGGCCAGGGCGCAGGTCTTCAGGGACAGGCAGCCGCAGCCGATGCAGTCGGTGAGGTCGTCGCGGAGGCGTTCCAGTTGCCGGATGCGCTGGTCCAGATGGGCACGCCAGCCCTTGGAGAGGCGCACCCAGTCCTCCACCGTGGGGGTGCGCTCCTCCGGGAGGGTGGCGAGAGCCTCCTTGATCTCCTTCAGCGGGATGCCGACCCGCTGCGAGATCTTGATGAACGACACCCGGCGCAGCGTGTCGCGGCTGAACCGCCGCTGGTTGCCCGCCGTCCTGCGGCTGCTGATCAGGCCCTTGGCCTCGTAGAAGTGCAGCGCGGACACGGCCACCCCGCTGCGCTGGGCGAGCTGCCCGACGGTCAGTTCATGGACCCTGTACTCCAGTCGCGTCATACCCCAACAATAATTGAGGTTTCCGCCGGGCCCGCCGGCCCGCCGCCGTCCGCCGGCGACCGGCGCGGGGACGGGCCGGTCCGCCCGCCCCCGCACGTCGTCAGCCCAGGCGGTTCACCAGGGCGTTGTACTCGTCCCACAGCTCCTTGGGCAGGTGGTCGCCGAACTTCTCGAAGAACTCGGGGACCAGCGCGGCCTCCTGCTTCCAGACCTCGGTGTCCACCGACAGCAGGGTGTCGAGGTCGGCGGGATCGATCTCCAGCCCCTCGGTGTCGAGGGCCTCCCTGGTCGGCACGTGCCCGATGGGCGTCTTGGCGGCGTCGGCCTTGCCGTTCAGCCGCTCCACGATCCACTTGAGCACGCGGCTGTTCTCGCCGAAGCCGGGCCAGATGAACTTCCCGTCGGCGTTCTTGCGGAACCAGTTGACGTAGTAGATCCGGGGCAGCTTCTCGGCCTCGGTGGACCGGCCGATCTTCAGCCAGTGACCGAAGTAGTCGCCCATGTTGTAGCCGCAGAACGGCAGCATCGCGAACGGGTCGCGGCGCAGCTCGCCGACCGTGCCCTCGGCGGCGGCGGTCTTCTCCGAGGCGACGTTGGCGCCCAGGAACACCCCCTGCTGCCAGTCGAAGGACTCGGTGACCAGCGGGACGGCGGTGGCGCGGCGGCCGCCGAACAGGATCGCCGAGATCGGCACGCCCTTGGGGTCCTCCCACTCGGGCGCGATGATCGGGCACTGGCCGGCGGGGGTGGTGAAGCGGGCGTTGGGGTGGGCGGCCGGGGTGTCGGACTCCGGCGTCCAGTCGTTGCCCTTCCAGTCGGTCAGGTGCGCGGGCGGCTCCTCGGTGAGGCCCTCCCACCACACGTCGCCGTCGTCGGTCAGGGCGACGTTGGTGAAGATGCTGTTGCCCCACAGCGTCTTCACCGCGTTGGCGTTGGTGGCGGCGCCGGTGCCCGGCGCGACGCCGAAGAACCCGGCCTCGGGGTTGATCGCGTACAGCCGGCCGTCCTCGCCGAACCGCATCCAGGCGATGTCGTCGCCGATCGTCTCGACCTTCCAGCCCGGGATGGTCGGCTGGAGCATGGCCAGGTTGGTCTTGCCGCAGGCGGACGGGAACGCGGCCGCGACGTACCGGGTCTCGCCCTGCGGCGGGGTCAGCTTGAGGATGAGCATGTGCTCGGCCATCCAGCCCTCGTCACGGGCCATGGTCGAGGCGATGCGCAGCGCGTAGCACTTCTTGCCCAGCAGCGCGTTGCCGCCGTACCCGGACCCGTAGGACCAGATCTCCCGGGTCTCGGGGAAGTGCGAGATGTACTTGGTGGAGTTGCACGGCCAGGGCACGTCCTTCTGGCCGGGCTCCAGGGGCGCGCCCACGGAGTGGACGCACTTGACGAACGAGCCGCGCTCCTCGATGAGCCGCAGGGCGTCGGTGCCCATCCTGGTCATGATCCGCATCGAGACCGCGACATAGGCCGAGTCGGTGATCTCGACGCCGAGCTGGGAGATGGTGCCGCCCAGCGGGCCCATGCAGAACGGGACGACGTACATGGTGCGGCCGCGCATGCAGCCGTCGAAGAGCTCGCCGAAGGTGGCGCGCATCTCGGCGGGCGCGATCCAGTTGTTCGTGGGGCCCGCGTCGGCCTCATTTTCCGAGCAGATGAACGTGCGGTCCTCTACTCGGGCGACATCGCTGGGATCGGAGGCGGCGTAGAAGCTGTTGGGCCGTTTCTCCGGGTTAAGCCGTTTGAACGTGCCCTGCTCCACCAGGAGCGAGGTGAGCCGCTCCCATTCCGTTTCCGAGCCGTCGCACCATTCGACGCGGTCGGGCTTGGTGAGCTCGGCGATCCCGCGGACCCACTCGACCAGTCCGGCGTGACTGGTGGGGGGCTGGTCGGTGGCCGCTGTCGACGACGCGCTGACCTGTTTGGACACGGGCAACTCCTTCAGCTGTTCGCAGGATCTTTGCATCATGAACAAAAGCGCACGTGTTTTCCATTTGGTCTGGACCAATCGGCGCCGCTTTAGGGGGTTGCCATGGGTTTTTGTGACTGATATCACCAGTACATCGTCACCGGCGGGGCGGCGGGAGTTTCGCCTGGCGGAGTTCAGGCGGGGTAAACATGGGTTTCGGTGGCCTTCACCGCGGCCCATACCCGGCTGCCTTCGGTCAATTGCAGTTCGGCGACGGCACCGGGCGTGACGTCGGCCGCAGCGGGCAGCGGCGGGCCGTCCAGCCGGACCCGCACCCGGTCCCCGTGCCGTTCGATCGCGGCGACCGTGGCGGGCCACAGGTTACGGGGGCTGCCCCCGGGCCTGGCGCGGTGCAGCGCCACCGCCGAGGGAGCGAAGGTGAGGAAAACATCACCTTCCACACGGTCAATGGTGTCCAGGCGGGCACCGCCGTCGGCCAGCGTGACCATCCCCCCGGACGCGTGACCACGGTAGAGGTTCAGGCCGACCAGCCGCGCCACGTACCCGGTCCTGGGCCGCCGCGCCACCTCGGCGGGCTCCCCCTCCTGCACGACCCTCCCGCCTTCCAACACCACCAGCCGGTCGGCCAGCACCATCGCGTCCAGCGGGTCGTGGGTGACCAGGACGGCGGCGCCCTCGAACCCGGCCAGATGGCGGCGCAGCGCGGCCCGGATCTCCAGCCGGGTGTGCGCGTCCAGCGCCGACAGCGGCTCGTCCAGCAGCAGCAGTCCCGGCCGTGGGGCCAGGGCGCGGGCCAGCGCCACGCGCTGCGCCTGCCCGCCCGACAGCGCCCTGGGACGGGCGGAGGCGTGCTCGGCGAGCCCGACCCGTTCCAGCCATGCGGCGGCCTCGCGCCGCGCCTCGCGCCGGGGCATCCCCTGGCTGCGCAGGCCGAAGGCCACGTTCTCCAGGGCGCTGAGGTGCGGGAACAGCAGGTAGTCCTGGAAGACCATGCCGATCCCCCGCCGCTCGGGCGGCAGCCGCTGGATCTCTTCGCCGTCCACCTGGACATGCCCGTCCGCGATCGGCGTGAGCCCGGCCAGGGCGCGCAGCGCGGTGGTCTTGCCCGCCCCGTTGGGCCCGAGCAGCGCCGCCACCTCGCCGGGCGCGACCGCCAGCTCGATGCCGAGCTCGAACGCCCCGCGCCGCACGACCAGCCGCGCCTCCAGCCCGCTCCCCTTCATCGGGTGTCCACCCAACGATCGCGCAGCGCCGCCAGGACCAGCACCGACACCGCCAGCAGCACCAGGCTGAGGACGATCGCGGCCTGCGGGTCGGTCTCCAGGGCGAGGTAGACCGCGAGCGGCATGGTCTGGGTGCGCCCGGGGAAGTTGCCCGCGAACGTGATCGTCGCGCCGAACTCCCCCAGCGCCCGCGCCCAGCACAGGATCGCGCCCGCCGCGACTCCGGGGGCGACCATCGGCAGCGTGACGCGGCGGAAGGTGGTCCAGCGGGTGGCGCCGAGGGTGGCCGCCGCCTCCTCGTACCGCGCGTCGACGGCGCGCAGCGCGCCCTCCACGCTGATCACCAGGAACGGCATCGCCACGAACGTCTCCGCCAGCACCACACCGGCGGTCGTGAACGGGAGCGTGACGCCGAACGCGGCGTCCAGCCACCGGCCGACCAGTCCGCGCCGTCCCAGCACCAGCAGCAGCGCCACGCCGCCCACCACGGGCGGCAGCACCAGCGGGACGGTGACCAGCGCCCGCACCAGCCGGGCCCCGGGGAACGGCACGCGCGCCAGCAGCCATGCCAGCGGCACCCCGAGGACCAGGCAGACGACCGTGGCGATCGTGGCGCTGACCAGCGACAGCCGCAGCGCCTCCAGCACCCGCGGCTCACCCAGCCGCGTCCCCAGCGTCGACCACGGCGCGCGGAACAGCAGCCCGGCCAGCGGCAGGACGAGCAGTGCCAGGCCCGCCATCGCGGGCACCAGCAGGATCCACGGCGGGCGTCGAGGCGGCCGTTCCCGGGCGGTCACCACGTGGAGCGGGCCCTCACGTCCCGGCCCCCGCCCGCCGCACTGATCCGGAGCATCGCCACGGACGCAGTCTAACGATCGCATCTACGAAGGGAAGCCCTCGAATCGCCCGAAAATACGAGGGCGATCGGAGGCTAGTCCTCGCAATCGCGCGAACGGAGACCCTCCAGCACCACATCGGTGATCATGCCGAGGGCGCTCCAGTCCACGAGCCGGCCCCGCCGGATCTCCGCGAGCGTGGCGATCTCCACGAAGGTGCGCTCCCCGTCCCCGGCGACGCCGTACGGGCCGGGCGCCGAGCGCAGCCGGTCCAGTTCCTCCTCGGTGATCTCGGCGCCGAAGACGTGCGCGGTGTGCGCCGACAGCGTCGGGTTGACCTGGCGCGTCCCGTGGTCGCGCAGCCGTCCGGGCGGGAGCGTGAGGCCGGTCTCCTCGGCCAGCTCGGCCAGGGCGGCCCGCCGCGGGTCGGTGGCGGCGAGCGGGCTGTACCCGCCGGGGGGCTCGTGGACGTAGCCGTCGGGCGTCGCGGCGGGGCTGCGGTACTCGCGCACCAGCACCACCATGGTCTCGTCCGGGCTCGGTCCCGGCCGGTAGGGGACGACGACGCAGATGCCCGGACGGGCGATCACCATCTCGTTGTCCTTGACCCGGTCCTCCGCCGCCACCCGCATCCTCACGTGCAGTCCCCAGTGCAGGCCGAAGCGCCAGACGACGCGGGCGCCGAGCAGGGTGTTGCCCGCCTCGCGCTGCGCCCCGTACCACCGCTGGAACGTGTCGGTACGCCACAGCAGCAGCGGCACCTCCCTCTCGCCGCCGCTACGGGACGCCCCCGCGCCGATCCGGTCCAGCGCCGCGGCCACGGTGCCGGGGAGGTCGGTGGCCGTGGGCACGCCGTGCTTGGCGGCGTAGTGCAGCAGGTAGCGGTTCTTGGGCGCGTCGGGCGGGGCGCCGAACACCACGCGCCCGCTGTCGTGCCACATGCCCCATTCGACGTTGGTGGTGAAGGCGGGCATGGTCCGCAGCTCGCGCGGCACGTAGAACAGCACCTCGTCGGCCAGGTGCAGGCAGCGTTCCTCCCACTCGATCTGGGCGGCGTGGTCGTCGTACGCGCCGTTCCGGTGCTCGGGGACGAACACCACCAGGCGACCCTCGTGCCGCCAGCGTTCGCGCAGCTCGTCCAGGGCTTCGGGACGCCAGGAGGCGACCCGCGGCGAGCGCGGCGTCGGCCCCGCAAGGAAGATCGCGGCGTCCCAGCCGTCCGGCGGCTCCTCCAGCGCGGAGACGGTGATCACTTCGGGGTCCATCGGACGTACCTCCCGGAGAGAGAGCCGCCACGGCGGCGACAGGACTCACCGTCAGACGCGGGCCGTGCTTGGACGGATGCCCCAGGGGTAAAGGGCTTCACAACAGGACGAGATCGCCCGGTCAAGAGGAGAAGGCCATGACTGGGACCATGCGAGTACCGCGCAGCCGGGGCGCCGTCAGCGGAATCCTGCTCGTGCTGCTGGGCCTGTGGGGCGGCCTGCTGCCCTTCGCCGGCCCGTACGTCGACTTCGGCTTCGCCCCCGACGAGACCTGGGTCTACGACACCGACCGGCTCCAGCTGAGCGTGGCCCCCGCCGCGGCCACCGCGCTCGGCGGCCTGGTCACCCTGCTCGCGGCCAACCGCGCGCTCGCGATGATCGGCGCCGGGCTGGCCGCGCTGGGCGGCGCCTGGTTCGTGATCGGGACGCAGGTCGCGACGCTGTGGAACGTGCCGGGCCCCGGGGCGCCGCTGGGCACCGGTGAGGGGCGGCGGCTCGCCGAGCAACTGTCCGGATTCGCCGGGCTCGGGGTGGTCGTGGTGTTCCTGGCCGCGCTGGCGCTGGGCCGCTTCGCCGTGGTCGGTGTCCGGGACGTCGCCGAGCTGGACGACGACGCCGGCTACGACTACGGTGACGGCGGACTGGGCGCGGGCTACCGCCCGGCGACCCCCGTGAGCGGCACCACCCAGCCCATTCCCGCGCCGTCGTTCGGACGGTACTCGCGCGAGGCCACGGCCGGTCCGGGCGACCCTCCCCCGTACCAGGGCGGCCTGCCCGACCCCGCCGACCGGCATGTGGCGGGAGAGCACCGTGACCAGCCGCGCGCCTGAACTCCGGCCCGCCTCGTGAGGCCGCGTCAGCGGTGCCTGCTGCGCATCTTGCGGACGCTGTGAGTGGTCTCGTAGCTGCGCTTCTCGTCGTCCAGCGGGATGTCGTCGCGGTCGGTGAACATCGCGACGAAGGCCACCAGCAGCCCGACGCCGCCGATCCACGGCTGCTTCCAGGCGAAGCTGAGCGCCACACACCCCACCGCGACCGCCAGCAAGAGCAACAGCTTCACGCCGGACCCCTCGATCGTCGATCACCAAGTAAGCGGTAGGTTATCGCGTTTCGGTCCGCGCGCCGAGGGGGCGGCAGGGTGGTGCTACTTGCGCTTGCCGCGCTTCTCCCTGATCTTCATGGTGATGTCCAGCGGGGTGCCGGGGAAGCCGAACTCCTCGCGCAGCCGCCGCTCGATGAACCGCCGGTAGCCCTCCTCCAGGAACCCCGTCGTGAACAGCACGAACCGGGGCGGCCGCACCCCCGCCTGCGTGGCGAACAGGATCCTGGGCTGCTTGCCGCCGCGGATCGGATGCGGATGCGAGTTCACCAGGTCGGTGAAGAACTGGTTGAGCTTGGACGTCGGCACCCGGGTGCCCCAGCCCTCCAGCGCCGTCTCGATCGCCGGGACCAGCTTCTCCATGTGCCGCCCCGTGCGGGCCGAGATGTTCACCCGCGGGGCCCAGCGCGCGTGGTGCAACTGCCGGTCGATCTCGCGTTCCAGGTAGTGGCGGCGCTCCTCGTCCAGCAGGTCCCACTTGTTGTACGCCATGACCAGCGCCCGGCCCGAGTCGATCACCATGGACACGATGCGCAGGTCCTGCTCGGCCAGCGGCTCACTGGTGTCCACCAGCACCACCGCCACCTCGGCGCGCTCCAGCGCCGACCGGGTCCGCAGCGTCGCGTAGAAGTCGGCGCCCTGGTTCTCGCGGTACCGCCGCCTGATCCCCGCCGTGTCGATGAACCGCCAGGTCTTCCCGCCCAGCTCGATCAGCTCGTCCACCGGGTCGCGGGTGGTGCCGGCGACCGCGTCCACGACCGCCCTGTTCTCCCCTGCCAGCTGGTTGAGCAGGCTCGACTTGCCGACGTTGGGACGGCCCAGCAGCGCCACCCGGCGCGGCCCACCGGCCTCCTCGAACGTCTCCGGCGGAGCCTCCCGCGGCAGCGCGTCGAGCACCGCGTCGAGCAGGTCGCCGCTGCCCCGCCCGTGCAGGGCGCTGACCGGCCACGGCTCGCCGATGCCCAGGCCCCACAGCAGCGCGGCGTCGGCCTCCCCGGCCTGGTCGTCGACCTTGTTGGCGGCCAGCACCACCGGCTTGCCCGAGCGGCGCAGGATCTCCACCACGGCCTCGTCCACGTCGGTGGCGCCGACCGTCGCGTCCACGACGAACAGCACCACGTCGGCCAGGTCGACCGCCATCCGGGCCTGCTCGGCGATCGCGGCGGCCAGCCCGGACGACTCCGGCAGCCAGCCGCCGGTGTCGACGACGGTGAAGCGGCGCCCGTTCCAGGTCGCGTCGTAGGCGACCCGGTCGCGGGTCACGCCGGGCACGTCCTCCACGACCGCCTCGCGGCGCCCGATGATCCGGTTGACCAGCGTCGACTTGCCGACGTTGGGCCGCCCCACCACCGCCACCACCGGCGCCGGCGGCTCCTCGGGCACGGCGCCGTCCAGGTCCCCGGGGACCGTCTCGATCTCGTATTCGGTCACTGTGTTCGCTCTTCGGCTCTGGTCGTGGTCGCTGCTGTGGTCTCGGTCGCGGACTCGGCCAGGCGGACGACCGCCGCGATGACCTCCTCAAGGCTCATCGCGGAGGAGTCGATCTCCTCCGCGTCCGCCGCCTTGAGCAGGGGGGACGCGGTACGGGTGGAGTCCAGCCGGTCGCGGCGGGCCTGCTCGGCCTGCGTCACCTCAAGGGTGGCGCCCGGCTCGGCGGCCAGCTCCTTGGCACGGCGCTCGGCGCGGATCTCCTCGCTGGCGGTCAGGAACACCTTGACCGGCGCGTCGGGCGCGACGACCGTGCCGATGTCGCGGCCCTCGACCACGATCCGCCCGTCGCCGATGATCCGGCGTTGCAGCGCCACCAGCCGTTCCCGCACCTCGGGCACCCGGCTGACCGCGCTGACCGCGTTGGTGACCTCGCGGGTGCGGATCGGCTTGGACACGTCCGTCCCGTCCACGGTGATGGTCGGGTGATCGGGGTCGGTGCCGACCTCGATCACCGGCTCCCCGGCACGGGCCGCGACCGCCTCGGCGTCCTCCACCGGGACGCCCTGGCGCAGCATCCACCAGGTCATCGCGCGGTACATCGCGCCGGTGTCGAGGTAGCGCAGGCCCAGCGCCCTGGCGACGCCCTTGGACACGCTGGACTTCCCCGACCCTGACGGGCCGTCCATGGCGATGACGAGCGGCACGGATGTTCCCTTTCTTCGCGGCATGACGAGGCGGGCGGCGGGGCATGCGGCCGCCGCCCCCGATCGCCGCTGCCTGCTGTGCCCCCGGTGAGTCCTAACGCGTCAGGCTACCGCCACATGCCCACCCCCCGCGCCACGGCGGCGTCGGCGGTCCACTCCGCTCCGGGCGGCGGTCAGC
>NZ_JBIMPP010000057.1:0-52730 GCF_043906805.1 Actinomadura sp. SCN-SB
CCCCTTGCATTGCGCCCATTGTGTTCTTCACATGCATCGCCATGACGATAATCTAGACCGTCCAGGCGGTCAATTAGTTTTATTCGATGCTTGAAGCGCTTGTCATCATATGAAAGGCAATGCCTACTTCGAACTGGGCCCCGGACTCGCCGTCTTCAAGGCGTCGCATATTCCACATCACCCCATTGAACTGTTTGCGCAGGTCAGGGATCGGCCCACGGGCGCCCAGCGAGAGATGCGGCTCGATCAGAGCCCGCTCATCATCGGTCAGATCACCACGGGTCACGCCACCGTGTTACCGCCCACTCACACGTGCGAGCGCAAAGTCACCGAATCGGTCTGGACTCCGTGATCCGAACTCCGAACAGGCCCCTAGTTCCGTTCGGCGCACCAGGTCGGGTGGATCCACACGTCTGACTCAGGGTGCATCTGCGGGGCGACCTTGTACCGGACCAGGTAGGCGACCTTGGCGTCCTATGGGGCAGAAGAGTGCCGCAGCGTGTGCTGCGGGGCTGGGCTTGGGGTGACACGTCGGTGGCCTGGCTTGTTGACTAGGCTCGGCTCATCCTTGAGCCCTTCATCTCGCGAGCGATTGGGGAATGGATGGTCTTGAGGGATCCCGCTGCGCGGTGGGTGCTTCATTACGACTTCGATAAATATGGTGGCGCGTGGATCCAGGCGGTGGAGGTTCGGACACCGGTCCGCAGCACCGTTCATCGGCTGGAGCATCCGCTGCCGGCACGGCCTGATCTGTTGCCCAGGGATGGCTCGCCCGGAGAAGCACGTGCAGAGTTGCTGATGGCCGAAGCGAAGCTTGTGGTGCTGCCCGAGCCGGTGCGGATGGCGTTCACACTGGCTGAGACAGCGGGTGATGCCCTGAAGGGCGAATCGCCGCAGGAGGCGGGCTACGCGATCCTGGGTAAGGCGCTGGAAGTCGTCACGCTCGCGATGTTCCAGACGGTTGACCTGGCCGCGATCGCACCCCTGGTGAAGGCGGCGAACGACGAAATCGGCGGCAAGACCGCGATCGTGGACCCGGGAACACTCCAGCACTTGGTCGATGGGATGGAGGGGCCTCATCGAACCGCTGCGCAGAAGCTGCTGGACGGGGTCAAGAAGTTCACCGAGACGCTTCAGGAGCCCGAGCCGCCTCCTCCACCCGTCCCCCAGCGACCTGTGCCCGAGCTTGAGAGACCACAGGAACCGAAGGTAGGTGACGACACCGGAACGCCACCTCCGCCGAAACCCCCGAGCCCCCATCCTTCTCCCCCGCCTCCCGAACCCCCAGGGCTTGACTTTGGGTGGCATTGAGTGTGAGACCACCCCGAACCATTTGCAGGGCGTTGGTGACTTCGGCCACATCGTAGAGGATGGCGCATGTAGATGACATAAGTCCGGTCCCATAGGGCCTGCAAGCGGCCGTTAGCTGCACCCGTACCGCACATTGAAGCAGCCATTAGAAAACCAATGATCGTCATCATTAATTGTGGATGGCGAGCTAAAATATGGATCATTAGGCCAGCCACCCGGTCTGCTCTCGCGAACGTCCCGTCTGCGGCTACGCGTCAGTCCTTCCCGTGGCGGGCGGATCAGGGGGCGGCGTGGCGTTCCCTGGCGGTGGCGATGTCCGCGCCGTGCGCAACCGCCCAGTCCGCGAGGGCGGACAGCGGCTCGAGGAGCGTACGGCCGAGGGGCGTGAGGTCGTACTCGACCGTTGGAGGGTTGGTCGGATGGACGGTCCGGCTCACCAGGCCGTCGTGTTCAAGGCCACGCAAGGTACGCGTCAGCATCCGCTGGCTGATCCCCTCGATCGACCGGTGCAGCTCATTGAACCGGTACGAGCGCTTGCCCAGCAGGATCATGATCAGCACGCTCCACCGGTCGCCGACGCGCCGCAGGACGTCCGTCACCGGGCAGGCCTGATGCTCCTCCAGCGGTACCGGGATCGGCAGCGGCGCGCTGACCACCGAGGGCACATCGGTGTGCGTATCAGACATCGAATTGCCTTCTTTCGCCCGGACGAGTGGTCGCTTGATGATTGTCGCCGAACGACCGAGGAGCGAGCGCATGTCCGGGCATACGACCAAGACAGTGGTGGTCAGCGGTGGGACCGACGGCATGGGCCGGGCCACGGCGCTCGCGCGCCTTGGCCGGGGTGACACCGTGATCGTCATCGGCAGCAGCGGGCCGAAGGGCCGGGCGCTGGCCGAGGAGGCGACCCGTACGGGTGCCGGCGAGCGGTTCCGGTTCCTGCGCGCGGATCTGAGCGCTGTGGGTGAGGTCCGCCGAGTCGCAAAGGAGATCACCGATCGGCATCCCGTGGTCGACGCGCTCGTCCTGTGCGCGAACCGGCAGAGCCCGAAACGGCGGGAGACGGCCGACGGGCTGGAGTTCACCTTCGCGCTGTACTACCTGAGCAGGTACCTGCTGGGCGACCTGCTGCGCCCGGTGATGGACGCGGCGCCCGCGCCGCTGATCGTGAACGTCGCCGGGGTCGGCAACACGGCCGGTTCGGTGCATTGGGACGACCTGCAGCTGCGGCGCAAGTACGGCATGGCTCGGGCGCAGCTCCAGGCGGGGAGGGCCAACGACTTGCTCGGCGTCTCCTTCGCCGACCGGGCGGCGGGCAAGGCCCGGTACGTGCTCTACCATCCCGGCTTCACGCGCAGCGGAGACCTGTCCCCACTGAACCCGCTGGTGCGCGGGGTGATCAGGCTGCTGGCGCGGTTCAAGGCCCGGCCGGTGGAGACCGCGATCCGGCCCATCGTCGAGTGGATCGACGAACCGCCGTCCGCTCCGCTCACCGCCGTCGACCGTGGCAGGCCCGTGGACCTGTCCCTGCGGACCCTCGACAAACACGACGCCGAACGCCTCGCCGAACTCACCGAGGACCTCTTGCGCTCGCTCTCCCACCGGTAAGCCGCGCTACACCGGCTGAAGTGCCATGCGGTGGGATGAAGGGCTACACCGCGATCGGCGGGTGGATCGCAGACGCGCCCGCCAACGTCCTGTTTGACTGTGCTGTATTCGTGTAGCTACTTCAGTGCCTTGGGCGACCGGGGGTCGAAGTTGGCGGACCCAGCTACCAGCCGAACACCTCGGTGTAGACGCTGCGCGGGTTGCGGCCAGGTTCGAACAGGTAGGCATGCATTATCAAGCGTCGCCCCGAACCCCTCGCCGTCATATGGAGACGTGGCCTCGGAATCCTCGGTGTATCGCACCCGCCAGCGACCATCGACCACGACCGCTTCCACGAGCGCACCTTGCAGGGCCTCAACAGGTGGCACCGGACGAGGCAAGTCGTTCATACGGTAATGATTCACTCGACCGGCGGGAACTGGCCGAAGGCCGGGAGCATGGACCCTGCGGTCCGCCTCGCCGCCGGACACCAGGTCGCCGGACTCCTTTAACCGCTTCCCGTTCGTCGAGGACCATCGTGACACCTACGGGGTGAAGCGGTTGTGCCGGGTGCTGCAGATCGCACGCTCCAGCCTCTACCGGTGGCGTAACGCCGCCGCCGCACGGCTGGCGCGGCGGCGGGCCGATGAGGAACTGGCCGCCCGGATCCGGCGCATCCACGCCGAGTTGGACGGCATCTACGGGTCGCCGCGGATCACCGCCGAGCTGCGCGCCCGGGTCGACCACAAGCGTGTCGAGCGGGTGATGCGCGTGTTCGGGATCGCCGGGCTCCGGCTGCGACCGGCCATCCCTCGCGGTCCACCATCCCACCGGCGGTTCGTGGCCGTGAGCGTCCGGTGGCGCGACGTCGCAGTAGGAGGCGAACGCGGCGGCCGAGCGCGTTCTCAGACGGGTGCGGGCATGGCTCGGCCCTCGGGGAATCGGCGGAGGCTCCGGAGCAACTTGACGTCCCGGTCTCCGGGAGGGCTTGTGCTGTCACGGTGGGCGAGCACACCGGTGGGGACGGTGGCCTCTTGCTCCTGTCGTGGGGGGTGCATAATATGACGTTGACGTCATTTTCAGAATCTATGCTGCGACGGGAACCACTGGTGCACTCCTACGAATCCGTACGACCCCAGCGAGCGGCATGAGCGCCTCCCCCAGCGAGGACGCCGCCACGACCGTGATCCAGAGCGAGCCGCTCCCCGGGGTCCGGCTCATCGAGCTCAACCGTCCGCACCGCCTCAACGCGATGTCGACGGACCTGCTTCGGGAACTCCACGAGGCTCTCGACGCGCTGACCGACGACACCGCCTGCCGGGTGGTCGTCCTGACCGGCCGCGGCCGGGGCTTCTGCGCGGGACTGGACCTCGTCGAGCACGAGGGCAACCGCGACGGGTCGCCCCAGTCGCGGTTGTGGCTGCAGAAGCACATCGCCGCGCTGGTGCCCAAGCTGCGCGCCCTCCCCCAGCCTGTGATCGCCGCCGTGAACGGCCCCGCCAGCGGCGGCGGCCTGGCCCTCGCGCTGGCCTCGGACATCCGGATCGCGGCGCCCAGCGCCAAGTTCAACGCCTCCTTCGTGCGGATCGGGCTGTCCGGCTGCGACATCGGGGTGAGCTGGCTGCTCCCGAGACTGGTCGGCGCCTCCCGGGCCTTCGAGCTGCTCCTCACCGGACGCCTGATCGACGCCGCCGAGGCCGACCGGATCGGCCTGGTGACCAGGATCGCCCCCGAGGGGGAGGTGGTCGCCGCCGCGCTGGAGACGGGACGGGCCATCATCGGCAACAGCCCGATGGGCGTACGCATGACCAAGGAGGTCATGTGGAGCCAACTGGAGGTCTCCAGCCTCGTCGCCGGCCTCGACCTGGAGAACCGCACCCAGATCATGACCTCTTTCACCGAAGACCACGGCGAGGCCGTGGCGGCGTTCCTCGCCCGGCGCGCGCCGGTTTTCGAGGATCGCTGATCGGGTCACCCGCACGTTGACATCCGGAGGTGCCGTGAGCGATCCTCAAAAAGTGACATCGACGTCACAATCATACTAGCCCCAGCCGTGCCGGGACGGGACAGGAGATCGTTCGCATGATGACGGGATCGGAGTACAAGAAGTCCCTCAAGGACGGCCGCAAGGTCTACTTCGAGGGCCGGTTGATCGAGGACCTGGAGGCCGAGCCGACCCTGCGCGCTCCGCTCGACGCCATCGCCAAGGGCTACGACGAGTTCCACTCCGCCGAGCCGGGCGCGGTCAACAAGCTGATGACGGCCCCGCGCAGCCCGCAGGAGCTGCGCGACCGGATCCCGATGGTCGTCGACCACGACCTGGCGCTCAACGTCACCTACCAGTCCCTGATGACCCTCCTGGTCTCGGCCACCCGGATCGCCGACACCGCGCCCCAGTTCGTCCCGCGGATCCATGCCTACGTCGAGGACGCCCGGCGGCGCGACATCCGCATCGTCGAGTGCATCACGGACGCCAAGGGCAACCGCAGCCGGCACCCGGCCATGCAGGACGACCCGGACGCCTACGTCCGGGTCGTCGACCGCAAGCCCGGCGGCGTGGTGATCCGCGGGGCCAAGCTGCACATCACCGCGGCGGCACTGGCGCACGAGCTGATGGTCATCCCGACGAAGAACATGAAGGAGGGAGAGGAGGACTACGCCATCGCCTGCGCGGTCCCGGTCAACTCCCCCGGTGTGCACATCGTCAACACCACGTACCACCCGGTCGGCCGCGACGAGCGCGACTACCCCACCAGCAGCAGGCTCAGCATGCCCGACTGCATGTGCATCTTCGACGACGTCTTCGTCCCCGAAGAGCGGATCTTCCTGGACGGCCAGACCAGCCAGGCCGCGGTGTTCGCCCACTCGCTCGGCCTCTGGGAGCGGCTCGGGGGCACCTCGCTGATGGTCCACCAGGCCGATGAGCTGGTCGGGCTCGCCCAGCTCATCGCCGAGGCCAACGGCACCGCGAAGATCGCGCACATCCGGGAGAAGATCGATGAGATGATCATCCACGCCACCCTGCTGCGGGCCGGCCTGGAGGCGGCGATCGCGCACGCGCACGCCACGCCCGAGGGGTACTACTACCCCGACGACATGTTCACGAATGTCACCAAGTATCAGGGGGCCACGCAGTTCGGGAAGATGGTCCGGCATCTGCATGACATCGCCGGCGGTGCCGTGGTCACGGCGCCGTCGATGTCGGACTTCGACAACTCGACGCTCAGGCCGTTCCTGGACAAGTACATGTCGACCGGGGACGGGGTCTCCGGCGAGTACCGGACCAGGCTGTTCCACGCCATCCGGGACACCACCGCGGACGCGCTGGGCGGTTGGCACCTGGTCACCAACCTGCAGTCCGGCGGTGGCCTGTTCGCCCAGCGCCTCGTCACCCGTCGCCACTACGACATGGACCGAGCGAAGGCCCTGGCCCGCAAGGCCGCCGGTCTGCCGGACGAGTGATGGACGACAGGGAACTGGTGGAGCGGGCCGCCCGGCGGGTGGTCGCCGAGCACGACCCGCGGAAGGTCTCCCAGCGGGAGTTCCTGGGGGCCGTGTACGACGCCGGCCTGGCCTGGGTGCGGTTCCCGGTCGGGCTCGGCGGTCTCGGGGTCGCACGCGGCCTGCAGGAGGCGGCCGACCGGATCCTGCGGGCGGCCGGCGGCCCGGATCCGTTCGTGGTCAACGCGATGGGCTACGGCATGGCCGCGCCGACGATGCTGGAGCACGGCCGCCCGGAGCTGTACGAGAAGCTGCTGCGGCCGCTGGCCACGGGCGAGCACATCTGGTGCCAGATGTTCAGCGAGCCCGGTGCCGGCTCGGATCTGGCGGGCCTGGCCACCATGGCGGTCCGGGACGGCGCCGACTGGCGCGTGACCGGGCAGAAGGTGTGGACGAGCAGGGCGCACGAGGCCCGCTACGGACTGCTGCTCGCCCGCAGCGACCCCGACGCGCCCAAGCACCGGGGCCTGACCTACTTCGTGATCGGCATGGACTGGCCCGGGGTCGAGGTCCGGCCGCTGCGGCAGATGACCGGCAACGCCGAGTTCAACGAGGTCTACCTGACCGACGTCAAGGTGCCCGACCTGTATCGGCTCGGGGAGGTGGGCGACGGGTGGCGGGTGGCGATGACCACGCTGATGAACGAGCGGTCCGCGCTCGGCGGGCACACGCCGCTCAGCGGCGCCACCACCATCGCCGACGCGCTGGAGCTCTGGGCCGAGCGGCCCGACCTGCACACTCCGGTGATGCGGGACCGGCTCGCCGGCCTGTGGATCGAGGCACGGGCGCTGCGGCTCGACGGGGAGCGCGGGCGGGCCATCGCCGCCACCGGTGCCCCCGGCCCGGAGGCGACGGTGTCCAAGCTGGCCGGTGCCGAGCTCAACCAGCGCATCTACGCGTTCTGCATCGAGCTGCTGGGCCTGGAAGGCACCCTCTACGGGTCGTACGACGCGCCCGCACCCGACTTCAGCGGCCCGATCCAGCAGCGTTTCCTGAGGTCGCGGGCCAACACCATCGAGGGCGGCACGTCGGACATCCTGCGCGACATTCTGGGCGAGCGAGTGCTCGGGCTGCCCGGCGAACCGCGTGACGACACGCGCCGGCCCTGGCGGGAGGGCCCCGTGGCTGACCGGGAACGTGCGGAGACCTCGCGGCGGTACGTGTTCTCCCCCGCGCAGGAGGAGTTCCGGGAGGTCGTGCGGCGCTTCTGCGCCGAGACGGCTGGCCCGGCCGCGGCCCGGCGCCTGATGGAGTCCGAGCTGGGATACGACCCAGGCGTCTGGAAGCGCCTCGGCGCCGAACTCGGAGTGCCGGGGCTCACGGTGCCGGCCCGATACGGCGGTTCAGAGGAGGGCCTGGTCACCCTGGCCATCGCCGTCGAGGAACTGGGGGCCGCGCTGCTGTGCGGGCCGGTTCTCGGCACGCTCGGGCTGGCCGTCCCGGCCCTGACGGCGCTCACCGCCGAGGCTCCGAAGGCCAAGCTGCTCCCTCGCCTCGCCAAGGGCGAGATCACCGCGGCCTTCGCCGTTCCGGACCGCGGCGGCCGCTTCGCCCCGGACGCCGTCCAGGTGGAGGAGATCGCCCCCGGAACGCTGGAGGGCACGGTGCGGCACGTCGTCGACGGGCACGCCGCCGACGTCCTGATCGTCGCGGCCCGTACGGGCGGCGGCGTCGCCCTGTTCGCGGTCGACGGCACGGCCGAGGGCCTCAGGCGCGAGCCGATGTCGACGATGGACCTGACCCGGCGCCAGGCGGAGGTCACGCTGCGGTCCTGCAGCGCGGAGCCGATCGCCCCTCCGCGGGAGGCGGCCGGGGTCTGCGACCACGCGTTCGCCACCGCCGGCGCCCTGCTGGCGGCCGAGCAGGTCGGCGGCTGCCGGCACCTGCTCGAACTGTCGGTGGCCTACGCCCGGGACCGGTTCCAGTTCGGCCGCCCGATCGGCTCGTTCCAGGCCGTCAAGCACAGGCTCGCCGATATGCTGGTGCGCTCGGAACTCGCCCGTTCGGCCGCCTACCATGCCGCCTGGGCGCTCCAGGACGGCTCGGAGGATCCACATCTGGCGGCCGGGTTCGCCCAAGCGGTCTGCGGGCCGGCGTACCAGGAGGTCGCGGCGGCGGCCGTGCAGGTGCACGGTGGCATCGCGTTCACATGGGAGCACCAGGCCCACCTTTATTACAAGCGGGCCGTCACCGACGCGCTGTTGCTCGGCGGCGAGCACTCCCACCGTGACCGGATCGCGGCGCTGGTGCTGGACGCGGCGGGCACCGATGAGTGAGTGCCCGGAAAGGACGGAGCGGGTGCTGCTGACGGAGCGCACCGGCGCCGTCCTCACGCTGACCCTCAACCGGCCGCACGTGCGCAACGCGCTCGATTCGGCCCTGATCGCCGCACTGCGGCGCGGGCTGGCCGGGGCGGCCGCGGACCCGACGGTCGAGGCCGTGATCATCACCGGCGCCGACCCGGCCTTCTGCGCCGGCCTCGACCTGAAGGAACTCGGCGACACCGGCGAGCAGCTGACCGCGACGGACGGGCGGCCGCCGGCGGGCCGCGCGTGGGCGCCGCTGCCCAAGCCGGTGATCGGCGCGGTGAACGGCGCCGCCATCACCGGTGGCCTGGAGATCGCGCTGAACTGCGACGTGCTGATCGCGTCGGACCGGGCGGTCTTCGCCGACACCCATGCCCGGATCGGGGTCCTGCCCGGCTGGGGCCTGTCGGTGCTGCTGCCGCGTCGCGTCGGTTTCCCGATGGCGCGCCGGATGAGTTTCACCGGCGATTTCGTGCCGGCCGGCGAGGCGCTGCGGATCGGCCTGGTGACCGAGGTCGTGCCGCACGAGGAGCTGCTCCCGGCGGCCCGGAGGCTGGCCAGGGCGATGACGGGCGGGCACGCGCCCGCGGTCGCCGCGCTGGTGGAGTCCTACCGGCGGATCGAGGAGGTGGCGGCCGGGGAAGGACGAGTGATCGAGGCCGAGGCGTCCCGGTCCTGGCTGACCGGCTTCGATCCGGCCGAGGTGGCGCGTCGTCGCGCGGGGGTGATGGCACGCGGCCGCGCCCGCCGAGCTGCGGCGACCGCCGGGGAGAACGAGGACGGGACCTGACCGCGCCGCGGGGCGGGGCCCGCGTTCAGCGCTCCACAGGCTTCGCCGCCGGCCGGACGCCGACGGCCCGGGTCCAGATGCGGGTGAGGCCGTCGAGGAGGCGGTCCTCGTCGAACTCCTTGCCCAGGCTGAACCAGATGTAGCAGGTGTGGTCGACCATGGCGCCGAGCAGTTCCGCGAGCAGCTCCACATCGGCGTCGGGGTCGGCGTGCCCCTCGGCCTGCAGGCGCTTGAGGCCCTGGACGGTGCGCTGCACGAACGCCTCGCGCAGCGTCAGCCGCAGCTCGCGCATGGCCGGGGTGAAGGTGCCGACCTGCTCGATCAAAGCGATGATCTTCGCGTGCGGGCGGTAGGCCTCCACGAACCGGCGCATGGCCGCGTGCGTGCGGACGATGGGGTCCTCGTAGTGGACCTCGGTGTGCAGCGCCTCCAGCATGGAGCGGGTGGCCTCCTGCGCGACCTCCCGGAACACCGCGTCCTTGGAGTCGAAGTAGCTGTAGAACGTGCCTTGCGCGACGTTCGCCTCCTGGACGATGTCGGCGACCCGCGCGTCCAGGAAGCCCTTGCGCTCGAAGACCCTGCGGGCGGCGGCGAGCAGCTCCAGCCGGCGCGCCTGTCCCTTGTCGGTCACCGGACCGGCCTGGCGGCGCGCCTGCTGAGCCGGCGGCGAATCCGCCGGGCCCATCCGCCTATTCCCGACACCCACCATGCGTTCCTCGTTCCCGGATGGTGACAACGGCACGCCCATGGAGGGGAACTGAGCCACTCGTCCCCCATCGTCGCGGAGCGAGGCACCGCGGTCAAACGCCTTGCCCGCAGGGCCTTGGAAGTCTGGGGGGAGCATCCCGACCAATATGACGATGATGTCACACTCGACTTTTCTCCACTACTCACTATAGCATGACGTTGACGTCAACCTCAGATCTGGGAGCGCGCATGGCGGAATCGCTGTCGACGGTCCGGACCGGTCCGGTCACCACGATCACCATCGACCGGCCGCATCGCATGAACGCCATCACCCCAGAGCTGTGGGCCGACCTGCTGGCCGCCTTCCGCCAGGTCGCCGACTCCGACACGCGCGTTCTGGTGCTCACCGGAGCGGGCGGGAACTTCTGCACCGGCGCCGACCTGTCCGGCGACGAGGACGCCGGACGGCCGCTGACCTTCATGCGGACGGTGGAGGAGACATGCCTCGCCCTGCACCGCCTGGACGTTCCGGTCATCGCCCGGGTCGACGGATACGCGGTCGGAGCAGGCATGAACCTCGCGCTCGCCTGCGACTTCGTGGTGGCCAGCGACCGGGCGCGATTCTCCCAGATCTTCGCCCGCCGGGGCCTGACCATCGACGCGGGCGGCTCGTGGCTGCTGCCGAGGCTCGTGGGCCTGCACCGGGCCAAGGAACTGGCGATGCTCGGCGACATGATCGGCGCCGACACGGCCCGCGAGTACGGGCTCGTGCACAGCGTCGTCCCCGCCGCCGACCTGGACGCGGCCGTCGCGGCCCTGGCGGAGCGCCTGGCCGCCGGACCACCGGCCGCGCTCGGCCTCATCAAGCGCCTTCTCAACCGCTCCTTCGAGAGCGACTTCGCCGGGGCCCTGGCCAACGAGACCGTCGCCCAGAGCCTCATCATCGGCTCCGACGACGCGCGGGAGGCCCTGGACGCCTTCCGCGAGAAGCGTGAACCCCGGTTCACCGGCCGCTGACCGGCCCCGGGACAGGGGCCGGCCCGCTCAGGGTCCGGGGTGCCCCGGCCGCCGGAGGGATCAGGCCCGGAACGCCCGCCCTTCGGTCATAGCGCCGGCCCCAGCCGCTCGGCCGGCTTCGCGGAGGAGGCGTACCTCTCGCGCAGCACGCCTTTCTGGATCTTGCCGATGGCGTTGCGCGGCAGCTCGGGCACGATGTCGATCCAGGACGGCGCCTTGAAACGGGCCAGCCCGCTCGCCAGCGCCGCCTGGCGGATCTCCGCGGGGGTGGCCTCGGCGCCGGGCCGCAGCACGACCGCCGCCGCGACGTTCTCGACCCATTCGGGGTCCTCCACGCCCACGACGGCCGCTTCCATCACCGCGGGGTGCCGGTAGAGGGCCTCCTCGATCTCCTTGCTGGCCAGGTTCTGGCCACCGCGCATGATGCGCGCCCGCGGAGATCGTGGGCACGGTTCTGTACGCCGCCACGAGCGCCTCCTCGTACACGACCGGCGCCGACATCCGTGTGGACGGCGGCCACGTCTGACCAGAGAAGATGGCCTGCTGCGAGAAACTCGCCGAACAGCCTGGATCAGGGCGATGTCTCCGTGGTCCCCGACGCGGGCGGTGTGTCGGTCTGCAGGGCGTGGAGGACCAGTGTGCTGAGTTCCACGTAGGCGTCGCCGGAGGAGAGGCCGGTTCGGTCCAGGAGGCGTCCGTGCATGATGCCCTCGATGAGCAGGCTCACCGCCTCGCCGACGAATTCCGCGTTGACCTGGCGGAACGCACCGGCGTCGACGCCTTCGCGGATGAACTCGCGGACCCGGCGCGCCGACGCGCGCGCGTTCAGGCGGTAGATGTCGTCGGTGGCCTCGAAGATCGTCATGTCGTCGTAGCAGGACGGCGACATGCGCCGCATCTCCTCGCCGACCGAGGCCAGATAGACGGCGATGCGTTCCGGCGGGGAGGTGATCGGGGTGATCCGCTCCTCGATCCGCCGTGTCGCTTCCCGGAAGAAGTGCTTGATGGCCGCGGTGACCAGTTGTTCCTTGCTGGAGGCCACCGCGTACAAGGTGGACTTCGAGCACTGCAGGCGCGCCGCGATGTCGTCGACGGTCAACTGGCCGAAGCCCTCCGCGAGAAACAGATCTTCAAGGCGCTGGAGCAGCTCCTCTCGGCGTTCGGCTTTGATCCTGCGGCGGGGAAGCCGCACGGACCGGGGTGGTCCCGTTCCCGCGTGCGGACGGGTCGGCATGCTTTGCGCTCCTCGTCGGCCCTCTCGGCGTGCGTCTGACGCTACTCCACGGTACTTCTCATGGTACTGGCGTATGGTAAAGCGTACTCGGTCACCGGAGGGCGGAGCCGATCCCGATGCCGCCGTCGACGTCGAGCACGACGCCGGTGACGTAGCCCGCCGCCTCCGAGCAGAGGAACGCGGCGGCCTCCGCGATGTCCGCGGGCCGGCCGATCCGCCCGAGCGGTACCTTGGCGGCCAGCTTGGCGCGGATCCGCGGGTTCATCGACGCCAGCATGGGGGTGTCGATGAGGCCGGGGGCGATGGCGTTGACGGTGATCCCGTACTGGGCGCCCTCCAGCGCCAGCGTACGGGTGAGGCCGATGATCCCGGCCTTCGCCGCGGCGTAGTTCGCCTGCCCGAAGTTCCCGCGCCAGGACATCGACGACAGCGAGAGGATCCGGCCGTACCGTTGCTCCTTCATGAGCGGTACGGCGGCGCGCGCGCAATGGAAGGCGCCGCCGAGGTTGACGTCGATGACCGCGCGCCAGTCCGCGTCGCCGATCGTCTCGATCCGGCCGTCGCGGATGATGCCGGCGTTGCAGACCAGCACGTCGATCCGGCCGAAGCGGTCCCGGATCCCGCCGATCCACGCGGCGACCTCGGCGGCGTCGGCGACGTCGACGCGGGATACCGCGGCGTGGCCGGGCGCGCCGTCGATGGTGCCGACATCGCAGGCCGCCACGGTCGCCCCCTCGTCGCCGAACCGGGCGGCGATGGCGGCGCCGAGCCCGCGAGCGGCGCCGGTGACCGCGACGACCCTCCCCACGTAGCGCTTCACGACGTGCCCGCCTCACGGTCGTGCCGGGCGAACCGGCGCAGTGCCGCGGTCATGTCGGCGCCGGCCCAGTGGACGGCGAACGCCTCCATCTCGGCGGCCAGCGCTTCCTCGTCGTTCCGCCGCGGGGCCCCACCGTCCAGCAGGTCCTTCATCCGCCGCTGCACCGGTCCGTACGCGGCGGCGAGCCGGCGCGCCAGAGCGTCGGCGCCGGTCACGAACCCCTCCTCCGGCAGGACGGCGTGGACCAGGCCGCTGGGGGCCAGCCGTTCGGCCGGGACCAGTTCGCCGGTGAGCAGCAGCCAGCGCGCCAGCGGCTCGCCGATCCGCCGCGGCAGGCGCAGGGACGACCCTGCGGCCGGCAGCAGCCCGTGGCGCAGGTGTCCGTCGCCGATCAGGGTTCCCTCCCGGGCGACCACGACGTCGCAGGCCAGCGCGAGTTCGAGCCCGCCGGCCACGACGTGCCCGTGCACGGCGGCGAGCACCGGTTTGCCGCTCCCGGCGACGGCGGTGAACGTGTCGGACACCCGGGTCAGGAAGTCCAGCGGGTCACGCCCCGTACGCGCGCAGGCGTGCAGGTAGCCGAGGTCGGCGCCGGAGCAGAAGCCCTCGCCGACGCCGCCGATCACCAGGACGCGGACCGTGTCGTCGGCGGCCGCGGCGGCGACCTCCGCGGCCAGCGCGTCGGTCAGGGCCGGGTCGAGGGCGTTGCGCCGGTCGGGACGGTTGAGCAGGAGCCAGGCGGCCTCGCCCCGCCGCCGCACGAGCAGTGGCCGGTCTGAGTCCGCCTCCGCGTCCAGTGGCCAGTCGGGAGGCCGCGTGTTCACCTGGCTCATCGCGCTGGGTGTCCCGGCAGAGCCGGCCGCTGCCCGCGCAGCAGTTGCCGTTGGACCTTGCCGCTGGGCGTCTTCGGAAGCTCCGGTACGAAGTGAACGGCACGGGGGTAGGCGTGGGCGGCGTAGCCTTCGCGGACCTAATCCTGGAGCAGGGCGGCCAGTTCCGGCCCGCCCGACCCTCCGTCGGACGTCACCACGAACGCCTCGATCACCTCGCCGCGGACCTCGTCGGGCACGGCGACGACGGCGCACTCCGCGACGGCCGGATGGGTGGCGAGCACCGACTCGACGTCGAACGGTCCTATGCGGTAGCCCGCCATGATGATCACGTCGTCGTCCCGGGCGGAGAAGTGGAAGTGCCCGTCCTCGTCCCGGCTCCCGGTGTCGCCCGTGAAGTACCAGCGCCGGTCGGCGCTGAACTTCCTCGCGCTCGCGTCCGGGTCGCCGTCGTAGCCGGTGAACCAGGCCAGCGGGCTGGCGTGGAGGTCGACGGCGATACGGCCGAAAGTTCCCGGCGGTACCTCCTCGTCGCGTTCCTCGTGCAGCACCGCGGCCGACCAGCCCGGCGCGACGCGGCCCATCGAGCCGGGCCGCAGCGGCCCGGCCAGGTCGGGATGATGATGGTTGCTCACCAGCATGCCGAGCTCGGTCTGCCCGTAGTGGTCGTGCACCGGCACGCCGAGGGCGGTGGGCGCCCATGCGTTGACCTCCGCCGTCAGCGGCTCGCCGGCGCTGGAGGCGCGGCGCAGGGCCAGGCCGCCGGCCTGTGGGCGCCGCGAGGTCCGCAGTGACCGGTAGACGGTGGGCGCCGCGGTGACGTTCGTGACCCGGTGGCGGTCCAGGACGGACCAGGTCAGCGCCGGGTCGAACCGCGGCCGGACGAGAAGCGAGCGCCGGCCCGCGGCCAGCGGGGCGATGATCCCCGCATAGAGGCCGTAGGTCCATCCGGGGTCGGCGGCGCACCAGTACACGTCATCGGGTGTCACGTACAGCCCGTACTCGAGATAGACCTGCCAGGTCGCGAGGGCCGTCAGCGGGATCAGGACGCCCTTCGGCCGGCCGGTGGTGCCGGAGGTGTGGACCAGGACCAGCGGGGTCCGGCCGCCCCCGGCGAACGGCTCGACCGGGCGCGCGCCGCCGCTCGCGACGGTCGCGTAGTCGATGCCGGAGTCCGCGAGCGCGTCCGCGGCGCCGGCGGTGACGATCCGCCAGGGACGATCGGCCGGTTCCGGCGGTGGCCCGAGCTTGGGCCGCTGGTCGGCGTCGCAGACGACCACCTTCGCCGCGCTGTCGGCCAGCCGCGCGGCGACCGCCGGAGCGGCGAACGCGGTGAACAGCGGGACGTAGACGGCGCCCAGCCGCCAGATGGCGAGCTGGGCGACGACCAGTTCGAGGCTCTTGCCCATCAGCGTCGCCACCCGGTCGCCGGGGCCGACGCCCAGCTCGGCCAGCCCGGCGGCGAAGCCCGCCGAAGCGGTGCGCAGCCTTCCGTAGGTGATGTCCACGGCGGACAGGTCCGCGTCCACGATCGTGAACGCGACGGCGTCGGGGTCGTGCCGGTCGCACAGGATGTCGGCGGGGCACGCGTCCGCCGCGCCGTACTCCTCGAGCAGTCGCCGGCTCCGATCCAGGGGTGTGGCCACGGCTCACCTCCTTGGGTACGAATTCTCGGACTGTAGTACCCATTTGCGTCCCATTACAAGGTCAGAGCGGTGCGGCGAGCCGGGGACGGGTATTGCGGGCGCCGGACACATGGGGTTAACGTAACCGCAACTAGGTACTGCCGTATCGAAGTTAGTACCCAAGGTGTGGACGCACCTGGCAGAGCCCCCACGGAGACGGCCATGCCTGAAGCCGACCCCCCGGACACCCGCTACGACGTCACGCTGCGGCGTGACGTCCGGATCCCCACCGCCGAGCGCGACGTCACCCTGTCCGGCGACCTGTTCCTGCCGGTGGGAGCCGGTCCACGCCCCCTGCTGCTCACCGTCCTGCCGTACCGGCGGGATCTGGGAGGCATGGTCGACCGGTCCGCCAGGCGGTGGTTCGCCGCCCGCGGCTACCCGTCGCTCCTGGTGGACTTCCGCGGCACCGGATCCTCTGACGGCGCCCCCCGCGCGCCGTTCGATCCGGACGAGGCGGACGACGCCCTGGCCGCCATGGACTGGGCGGTCCGGCAGCCATGGTGCGACGGCACCGTCGGCATGTGGGGCATCTCCTACGGCGCGATCATGGCGATGCGGGTCGCGGCGCGCCGGCCGTCCGCGCTGCGGGCGATCGTGCCCATGATGGGCATGATCGATCCCGGGCGGGACTTCGTCCATCCCGGCGGGACGCGCGGCGCGCTCGCCGCGCACGGGACCTGGGCGCTGAGCACGCTGGTCGCCCAGTTGCTGCCCCCGCTCGACGACTACGCCGACCCGGAGGAACAGCGCCGCTGGCGGCGGCGGCTCGGCGCCGAACCGTACCTGCTCGACCTGCACCGGCACGGGCCCGGCGACCCCGCCTGGGACGCGCGCCGGATCGACGCCTCGGCCATCGACGTGCCCGCCCTGTGCGTGACGGGCTGGCGCGACCTGTTCGTCGACGGGATGGTCCGCGCGTACGAGCGGATGCGCGGGCCGAAGCGCCTGATCGCCGGGCCGTGGATGCACACGATGCCGCAGGACTCGCCGTTCGCGCCCATCGACTTCCTTGAGGAGGCGCTGGCGTGGTGGGACCGCTGGCTGCGCGGCGTCCCGAACGGAGCCGGCGACGCCGCGCCGGTGTCCCTGCATGTCCAAGGTCACCGGCCGCGCTGGCTGGCGTTCCGGAGCTGGCCGCCCGAAGGCACCACCCTCGCCGCCACCCCGTCCGTCTGGGAGCGCGCCGGGCCGCCGACCCCCGACCCCGCCGTCGGCGCGCTCAGCGGCCTGTGGGCCATCCCCACCACGGGCTATGGGCTGCCGCTCGACCAACGGGACGACGACGCCCGCAGCCACTGCCACACCTCGCCGCCGCTGGAGGCGCCGCTGCTGATCGGCGGCCGGCCGCGGGTCCGGCTCGCCCGTTTCCGCGGCCGGATCTCGGTCAAGCTGGCCGATGTCGACCCGGCCGGCCGGTCCACCCTCATCTGCGCCGGCCTGGCCGTCTCCGGCACGGGCACCGACGGTGGCGAGGACGGCATCGACATCGACTGCGCGCCGATCGCGTACGAGGTGGCGGCCGGGCACCGGCTCCGCCTGGTGATCGCCACCGGTGACTTCCCGCGCGTCTGGCCGGTCGCCTCCGGACCCGGCGGGCCGCCGGCCGTGCTCACGCTCGCGCTGCCGCTCGCGTCCACCGGCGCCGCCACCACCCTCGACCACCCGCCGCCCGCCGGCGACCCGGCCGACCCCGGCCACCCGGCCGCCGGGGCGGAATGGGAGATCCGCACCGGCGGGGAGGGCGACGCGGTGTCCGTGCGCCTCGCCGAAACGTTCACCGCCCGGCCCTCGGGCCGCACCCACTGCCTGCGGCAGGAGCGGGAGCTCATCGCCACCGCCCGCCGCGCCCACCCCGAAGCCTCGGCGATCGACGGATACGCCACGACGACCGTGCGCACGGAGACGGGCGCCCAGGTCACCGTCCACGTCGAGCTGTCCCTCACTCCGACGACCGCCGAAGCCCGCGGCCGGATCACCGTCGACGGGGAGACCGTCCTCGACCGGCGCTGGCACGGCCGCCACCCCAGCGACGACCCCCGGCCGCAAAGGACCCTCACGCCATGAACGACGTCACCGTTCCCCCGGGCCCCGTCCTGTCCAGACGCGGCTTCACCACTGCCGGACTGCTGCTCACCACGGGGCTGGCCGCCAGCGCGTGCGGCGGGACGCCCCGCACGGCGGCCGGCCGGTCCGGCACCCTGCGGATCGGCTTCAGCCGGCCCAACAGCCTCGACCCGGCCAAGATCAATCAAGCGTTCGAGTGGTACGTGAACCTCGCGTACGACCCGCTCATCTACAAGGCGCCCGATGGCGCCCTCCGGCCGCGCCTGGCCACGGCATGGCGGTACGTCGGCGGCCGTAACACCGAGTTCGAGCTCACCCTGCGCGAGAACGTGACCTTCAGCGACGGCACCCCGCTCGACGCCGATGCCGTCAAGGCGAACATCGACTACTACCGCAAGGCCGGCGGCCAGGCCGTGAGCCTGCTCACGCCGATAGCCTCGGTCCAGGCCGTCACCCCGCTGACCGTACGGTTGAAGCTCTCCGAGCCGCATCCCCAGTTGCCCACGGTCTTCAGCCAGGACTACCTCGCCGGGAACCTGATCAGCCCGGCGGCCATCGCGGCACCGCAGACGCTGGCCACGCGGACCTACGGCGCCGGCCCCTACATGCTGTCCCCCGGCGAGACCGTCGCCGACGACCACTACACCTACGTCCGCAACCCCAAATACTGGAACCCGCGAGACGTCCACTACCAGAAGGTGTTCGTCAAGGTCCTGCCGAACCCGAGCACGGCCCTCGCCGCGCTCAAGACCGGTCAGGTCGACGTCATCCAGGGTGATTTCACCACGGCCGGAAGCGCCGGGTCCGCGGGGCTGCGGGTCAGCCACGTCCCGCAGGTGTTCGTGGGGCTGGCCCTCGCCGACCGCGACGGGAAGATCTGCCGCCCGCTGGCCGACGTCCGGGTACGGCGGGCGCTCAACTACGCCGTCGACCGGCAGAAGATCACCAAGGCGCTGCTCGGCCCGTACGGCATCCCGACCGAGCAGGCGGCGGCCCCCGGCCGGGACGGCTACAACGCCACCGCCTTCTACCGCCACGACCCGGCGGAGGCCCGGCGGCTGCTCGCCGAGGCCGGCCACGCCGGCGGGTTCACCCTGCCGGTGCTGAGCATCGCCGGATCCTTCGGCGCCATCGGCCTGGTCACCCAGGCCATGTCCGGCGACCTGGAGCGGATCGGGGTGCGGCTCAAGACCACCACCGTGAACGACGCGGCGCAGTACGTCGACCAGCTCACCAGCGGCCGGTTCCCGGCCTACGGGATCGGCTACGGCCTTCAGCCGATCTACCTCATGGGCCGGGGCCTGTTCCTGCCGGACGCCCCCGTGTTCAACCCGATGCGCAGCTCCGACCCGGTGCTGATCGACCTCGACCGCAAGGCCGCCTCGGCGTCCGACGCGGACCGGCCCGGCCTGGAGCGCCGGATCATCCGCCGGCTCGTCGAACAAGCCTGGTTCGTGCCCGTCTCGCTGTCGCCGGTGTTCTTCTTCGCCCGCGACTCCGTGGCGGGGATCCGCCCGACCCCGGCGCAGCCCATCGCCAACCCCGTCTCCTGGTACCCGGCACGGTGAGGCGCATGGCCGGCCGCACGGACCGCACGGACCAAGAAGGAGCCCACCGGTTCGGAAGGGAGGCGGGCGGCATGCCGCGACTGGTGCCGCGCCGACTGCTGATCTCCTTCGCGCTGGTGTTCCTGGTGTCGCTGCTGACCTTCCTGCTGCAGTCCGCCGCGCCGGGCGACACCGCCCGCACGATCCTCGGCGAGAACTACACACCGGAGGCGTACGCGCTGCTGCGCCACGAACTGCTCCTCGACCGGCCCCTGCCCGTCCAGTACTGGCACTGGCTCGGCTCCGCACTGCGCGGCGACCTCGGCACCTCGCCGATCAGCGGATTGGACGTCGCCGCCGAGATCGGCGGACGGCTTCCGGTCACCCTGTCGCTCGTGGCCTGCGCGACCGTGGTCGCGGCGGTCACGGGCGTGGGCCTGGGCGTGGCGGGAGCCGTGCGCGGCGGACGGCTCGGGCGGGCCATCGACGCCCTGTCCCTCCTCGGCTTCGGCCTGCCCAACTTCTGGCTCGGCCTGGTCCTGGTCATGGTGTTCGCGGTGAGCCTCCGCCTGCTGCCCGCGACCGGCTACGTGCCGCTCGCCGAATCCCCGGGCGGCTGGGCCCGCAGCCTCCTGCTTCCCGTGGCCACCCTCGCGGCGTACGGCATGACCGTGTTCGCCAAGCAGACGCGCGACGCGATGCTCGACGCGCTCTCCCGCGACTTCGTCCACACGCTACGCGCCAACGGCGCGACCGAGACGTCCATCGTGTTCCGTCACGCCCTGCGGAACGCCTGCATCCCGGTGGTGACCGTGGCCGGGCTGGTCTTCGTCCAGACGCTCAGCGGGACCGTGCTGGTGGAGGCCGTGTTCGCCATGCCCGGCCTGGGCGGTCTGGCCGTCCAGGCGACGACCGGGCACGACGTTCCCATGATCCAAGGGGTGGTGCTCGTGTTCACGCTGTTCGTCGTGGCGATCAACCTCGCCGTGGACCTGGCGTACGGCCGGCTCAACCCGAAGGCGAGGGTGCGGTGACCGCCGCCGTGATCCGCGGCGGCCGGATCGCCGCCCGCCGGGTGGCCGCCGTGTGGCGTCCGATCGCGCGCCGCCCCATCGCGGCCGTGTCGCTGGCCTACCTCGTCCTGGTGCTGGTCGCCGCCGTGACGGCACCGGCGCTCGCACCGTACGGGCCGACCGAGACGGACCTGGAGCGCGTCCTGTCCGGTCCCACCGCCGACCACCCCTTCGGTACCGACAACCTGGGACGGGACCTGCTCAGCCGGCTGATGTACGGCGGTCGTGTCAGCCTCCCCGCCGTGGCCGAGGCCGTGCTGACCTTTCTCGTCCTGGGCGTGACCGGCGGCGTGGTGGCGGGCTTCCTCGGCGGCTGGTGGGACCGCGTGCTCGGATGGGTCGTGGACGTGATGCTCGCGATCCCCGCGATCGTCATGCTGCTGGTGGTGCTCGCCGTCTTCGTCCGCAGCGAGACGGCGGCGATGGTCGCGTTCGGCGTCCTCGGCTCTCCGGCGCTGGCCCGGGTGGCGCGCGGAGCCACGCTCGCCGTGCGCGGGGAACTCTACGTCGCCGCCGCCCGGGTCTCGGGGCTGCCCGACCGCCACATCATCGTCCGGCACGTGCTGCCCAGGGTGGCGGGGCCGATCATCGTCCAGGCGTCGCTGTTCGCCGGTGCGGCGCTGCTGGCCGAGACCGGCCTGGGCTACCTCGGGCTCGGGCCCGAGCCGCCGGCGCCGACGTGGGGCGGGATGGTCGCCGACGCGGCGGCGGTCATCGACCGGCGGCCGTGGCTGCTCGTGCCGCCCGGCCTGGTCATCGGCCTGGCCATCCTGGCGTTCGGCCTGCTGGGCGATGCCGTACGGGACGCGACGGCCCAGGCGGCGGACGGCCCGCGGACGCCACCCCGCCCGAAACGTCCGCTCCGCCGGGACCCGGTCATGCCGCCCGGGGACGCGCCGCCCGCGGCGCTGCTGTCGCTACGGGGCATCACGATCGCCCTCCCCGGTACGCGCGAGATGACCACCGTCGTGCAGGACGTCAGCATGGACATCGGGCGAGGGGAAACGGTGGGCCTGGTGGGCGAGTCCGGATGCGGCAAGAGCCTCACCGGCCGGGCCGTTCTCGGGCTGCTCCCCTCCGGCGGCGTCGTCCGTACGGGAAGCGTCCTGTTCGATGGCGCCGACATGACGGGGGCCGGGCCGGCGGCACTACGCCGGCTGCGCGGACGCGAGATCGCGCTGATCTCCCAGGACCCCATCGCGGGCCTCGACCCGGTCCACCCCGCCGGCCGCCAGGTGGCCGAGCTGGTGCGGCGGCACCACGGCGGATCGCGGCGGTCGGTCCGCGCCCGCACGCTCGACCTCCTCCAGAGCGTCAACCTTCCCGATCCCGAGGCCGTCGCACGGCGCTACCCGCACGAACTGTCCGGTGGGATGGCGCAGCGCGTCGCCATCGCGATGGCGCTCGCGGGCGAGCCCCGGCTCCTGATCGCCGACGAGCCGACGACCGCCCTCGACGTGACCGTGCAGGCCGAGATCCTCGGACTGCTGCGCCGCCTCCAGCGGGAGCGCGGCATGTCCATCCTGCTCATCACCCACGACTGGGGTGTCGTGGCCGCCATGTGCCGCCGGGCGTACGTCATGTACGCGGGCCAGGTGGTGGAGGAATGCCCGGTCACGCAGATGGTCGACCGGCCGCTGCACCCGTACACCGCCGGCCTGCTCGGCTGCATGCCGAGCCGGGGCACCCCCCGCCGGCGTCTGGCCGCGATACCCGGCACGGTGCCGGCGCCGGGGGCCTGGCCGGACGGCTGCCGTTTCGCGCCGCGCTGCGGGCTGGCCACGGCGGAATGCGGCGAGGCCGCGATACCCCTGCTCGAACCCTCGGGCGGGCATCACACCCGGTGTGTCCACCACACCGCCGTCGAGAGGGGAGGCCGGCATGGGCACGCCCCTGCTTGAGATCGACGGCCTGAGGGTCGAACACCGCGGTGAACGCGGCACGCCGGTCCTCGCCGTCGACGGGGTGAGCCTGTCCCTGTCGCGCGGCGAGACGCTGGGCCTGGTCGGGGAGTCCGGCGCGGGCAAGTCGACGATCGGCGACGCGATCCTCGGGCTGGTCCGGCCCGCCGCCGGGCGCATCCTGTTCCGGAACGAGGACATCACCCATGCCGGACCGCGGCGGCGCCGCGAACTCGCCCGGCGTCTGCAGGTCGTCTTCCAGGATCCGTACGGCTCGCTGAACCCGTCCCGCACGATCGGCCAGACCCTCGCCGAGCCGCTGCGCGCCGGACGGGTCACGCGGCGGGAGACCGCCGGCCGGGTCGCCGGCATCCTCCGCCGGGTCGGCATGCCGCCCGAGATCGCCGCCCGCCGCCCGGGGCGGCTCTCCGGCGGCCAGCGCCAGCGCGTCGCCATCGCCCGCGCCCTGATCGTGGAACCCGAGCTGGTGGTCTTCGACGAGCCGACCAGCGCGCTCGACCTGTCCGTCCAGGCGCAGATCCTCAACCTGCTCCTCGACCTGCAAGAGGACCTCGGGCTCGGCTACCTGTTCATCTCCCACGACATCGACGTCGTACGGCACATGTCCCATCGCGTGGCCGTGCTCAAGGCCGGACGGATCGTCGAGCAGGGCCCCGTGGACGCGGTCATCGAGCGCCCGGCCCATCCGTACACGCGCAAGCTGCTCGCATCCGTACCGGCCCCAGACCCACGCGCCCACCCGGAACGAGGCGAAGCGACCACGGCCGAACCAGGGTCACCGTATGTCACGCCACATCATTAGCCTGCCTGCGAGCAGGTCGTCGGCGGCCTTCAGCTCTGGACCTGTTTGCGGACCTCGCTGACGATCTCCTCGACGCTCGGCATCCATGCCTCCTCAAGGTTCGCCGCGTACGGGACCGGGGTGTCATCCGCGCACAGCAGCAGCGGGGGCGCGTCGAACAGGAAGAAGTGGTGCTGGACCATACGGGCGATCAGGGAGGCGCCCCAGCTGCCGCCCGCGGGCGCCTCTTGGACGACGGTGAGGCGGGACGTGGTGTTCAGGCTCTCCACGACGGTGTCGTCATCGAAGGGGACGAGGGTCCGCGGATCGATGACGGTGGCCTCGATGCCTTCGGTGGCCAGCCGTCCGGCCGCTTCGAGGGCGCGCCAGCGCATCTGCTGGGTCGCCACGATCGTGACGTCGTCGCCGCGGCGGACCACGTCGGCCCGGCCCAGCGGGATCGGATCGGCGTCCGGCGGGATCGTGCCCTTCACCGCGAACAGGTTCTTGTGCTCGAAGATCAGCACCGGGTTGTCGTCCTGGATCGCCGCCCGGGTCAGGCCGTACAGGTCGGGGACCGTGCCGGGAACGGCGATCTTGAGGCCGGGGATGTTGAGGAACCAGTTCTCGGCCGCCTGGGAATGCTGGGCCGCGAAGCCGCTCCCGGCGCCGCCCGCCATCCGGATGGTGACCGGAAGGCGCACCTGCCCGCCGGTCATGTAGCGGTACTTGGCGAGCTGGTTGGCGATCTGGTCGAAGCACACGCCGGCGAAGTCCGCGAACATGATCTCCGCGACCGGGCGCAGGCCGCACATGGCCGCGCCCATCGCGGCCCCCACGATGGCCTGCTCGGAGATCGGGGTGTCGCGCACCCGCTCCGGGCCGAACCTCTCGAACAGTCCCACCGTGGACTTGAAGGCTCCGCCGGCCGCGGCCACGTCCTCGCCGATCAGGATGACGTCGGGATCGGCGGCGAGCGCGTCGGCGAGCGCCCGCGCGATCGTCTGCCGGTAATTGATCTGCTCACTCATGCTGTGTCCTTCCTGGGGGCGGTCCCCCAGACCCCCCGAACGGCTCCGCCGCTCACGCTGTGTCCTTCCTGGGGGCGGTCCCCCAGACCCCCCGAACGGCTCCGCCGCTTATGAGTAGATGTCCTCGAATCGGGTCTGCGGGTCGGGGGCGGGCCAGGCGATGGCGCGCCTGGCCGCCTCGGCGACCTCCTGGCGCACCTCCTCGCGCAGCGCCGACAGTTCCTCGGACGAGGCACGGCCCGCGGCGACCATGGCGTCCTGGAGGAGTTTGATGGGGTCGCGCTGCAGCCAGGACTCCAGCTCGCCCGGAGGGCGGTAGGTCCCGGGGTCGGAACGGGAGTGCCCGGACTGGCGGTAGGTCTCGGCCTCGATGAGCGTGGGCCCCTCCCCCGCGCGGGCCCGCTCGACGGCCTCGCCCGCCACCGCCCGTACGGCCACGACGTCGTTGCCGTCAACGTGAACGCCTGGCATGCCGTACGACGCCGCCCGGTCGGCCAGCCGCGTGATGGGGGTCGTCGAGGCCAGCGGGCTGTACTCGCCGTACTGGTTGTTCTCGATGACGAAGACGGCCGGCAGCCGCCATATCGCCGCCAGGTTCAGGCTCTCGTGGAACGCGCCGATGTTGGTGGCGCCGTCGCCGAAGAAGGCGACCGCGACCGCGCCCGTCCCGCGCTGCCGTGCGGCGAGGGCATGGCCGACCGTGATGGGCAGGTGGGCGCCGACGATGGCGTTGGAGCCGTACGCGCCCACCGACACATCGGTCAAGTGCATCGAGCCGCCCTTGCCGCGGCACAGTCCCTCGGCCTTGCCGAGCAGTTCACCGAAGGCGCGGTCGAGCGGGGCGCCCATCGCCAGCACCGCGCCGTGCCCGCGATAGGTGCAGGTCATGGCGTCGCCGTGGCGCAGCGCACGGCACACGCCGACGGACACGGCCTCCTGCCCCTGGCACAGGTGGGTGCTTCCGCGCATGAGGCCACGGGTGAACAGGTCCTGGGTCTCGTCCTCGAAGAAGCGGATGCGGAGCATGTCCCGCAGAAGGTCGGCCGCGTCGCCGGGCGGGCCTGCGGCGAGGGTGCGCGGCTCGGCGGCGGGGCCGGACGGGGTGGTACTGATGTCGGTCACGTTTCCTCCAGGTCGCCGGGTGGCGGTGGCGCCGCGCAGCTGCGGGCGGGACGGAACACCGCCGGCAGCGTGGTGACACGGGCCGATCGGCCTTCCGTGTGGTCGAGCAACAGCCGTGCCGCCTGGCGCCCGATGTCCTCGGGATCGCGGGAGATGGTGGCGATGGGCGGCTCGAACAGCTCGGCGAGCGGCACGTCGTCGCAGGTGATCAGGGAGATCTGGTCGGGGATCCGGAGGTTCGCGCGGCGCAGCGCGCGCAGCACCCCGGTGAGGATCTGGTTGCCGCCGGCGATGATGGCGGACGGCGGTCCGGCCGCCGACAGCAGCGACTCGGTGGCCGCCTCGCCGTGCTCGGCGCTGAACGCGCCGGACCGGACGATGGCGGTGACGTCCGGGTGCGCCCGGCACGTCTTGCGCAGGGCCGCGGCGCGTTCCCTGGCGGGACGCACCGCCGGGTTGCCGTTGATCAGCGCGATGCGGCGGTGGCCGAGGGAGATCAGGTACTCGGCCGCGTCGGCGATCCCGCGGCGGTGGTCGCTCAGCACCGCGCTGGCGTCCGGCAGGGGCGCCGGGTCGCGGTCGACCAGCACGTAGGGGCTGTCGCTGCCGCGCAGCGCGTCGAGGGTCTCGGCGTTGTCCTCGTCGGCGAGCAGCAGGAGCAGGCCGTCCACCCGGCGCTGGCGGAGCATCCGCACGTGGGCGGCGTCGAGCGCGGGGTCGTTCATCGAGTTCATCAGCAGGATCGAGTAGCCCGCCGAGCGCAGTTCGACCTCGGCGCCGAGCGCGATCTGCGAGACCAGGGAGTTGGAGATGTCGCCCGCCACGAACCCGGCCGTCATCGTGGCGCCGCGGCGCAGGCTCTGGGCCAGCAGGTCGGGCTCGTATCCCAGGGCGGCCACGGCGTCGAGCACCCGGTTGCGCATGACCGCGCTCACGTCCGGGTGACCGGACAGGACGCGGGAGACCGATGACGGCGCCACCCCGGCGCGCTCGGCGACCTCCTTCACCCCCGCCCGCCGTGCCGGTGCCGCCGCGCCGCCGTCCGCTCGTCGTGTCCCGCCCGTGGGCCTGCGCTGGTTCGCTGCCATATGGTCCCCGCCGTGTCCGTCGTCAGGCGCCGGCCGGGCTGGACGCTGTCGCGGCGACATCGTCGAGCGCCCGGCCGAGCACGTCCCGGAGTTCCACCGTCTCGGTCAGATTGTCGACCTCGTTGCAACGATGCCACTCCGACCACACGTATTCGGTGGCAAGGAAACCTTGGTAGCCGGTGGCGGCGAGACCGCGGACCATCCGGGGGAAGTCGATGGTGTTGGCGCGCATGTCGGCCTGCAACGTCCCGGGACGTCCTCCCCGGCACTGGACGTGACCCGCTGCGGGCAGCAGCGGCTCGATGTCGTCGTCGCTGGAGCCGCCGAAGACGAAGTGACCGTAGTCGAGGGTGAGCCGCAGGTCCGGGACCATCTCCAGGAACCGGGCGGTCAGCTCGGGCGTGTCGATGAACGACCCCTGGTGCGGCTCCACCGACAGCCGCAGCCCGGCCTCCGCCGCCCTGTCGATCCGGATGCGCAGCCCTTCGGCGGCACGACCGGCCGCGTCCTCCCACGGCTCTCCGCCGAAGACGACGCCCGGCAGGATCGTCATGCCCGGGCTGCCGACGCGGCGTGCGAACTCCAGCGCCCGGTCGAAGAACTCCAGCGAGCGCTCCCGCTCGGCGGGGTCGGGGTGGTTGACCGCCGCGTCCTCGAAGCCGGCGGTCTGGGCGAACACGTCGGCCACGGCCAGCCCGCGCTCCGCGCAGCGCTCGGCCACCCGCCCGGCATGCTGGGCGATCTCCGCGCCGACGTCCTCGGGACGGACATGGCTGCGGCCGGTGAAGTAGCCGAGATCGACGGCGGCGAAGCCGAGGCCGCTGATGAGGTCCAGCGCCGTCGTGTGCGGCGCCGCCGGCCAGGTGTAGTCGGCGCAGGACAGCTCGATCGCCACAGCTGCATCCTTTCCTGGAAACCTTTCCAGTCCCAGAGCATGCCAGTGTCCCTACTGCTTGACAAGTACGACGCAGGATGAATGGGATGGTGCCCGCTCACTCGTTGGAATCGATTCTAGGAGTCGGGATGGAACGGGTCTGCTTCTCCTTCGAGCTCGTGCCGGGACAGGAGGACGAGTACGACCGGCGGCACCGGGCGGTGTGGCCCGAGCTGCTGGACGCGCTGCGCGAGAACGGCGTCCGCAACTACTCGATCTTCCGTGACGGCCGCACGGTGATCGCCTACGCCGAGTGCGAGCCGGACGCGGCCACGGCGTTCGGCGCCGTCGGCGAGACCGAGGTCAACGCGCGCTGGGCGGACTGGTTCGACGGCGTGATCGTGGGCATCGCGGACGGCGACTGGCAGACGTCCTACAAGGAGGTCTTCCACCTGGAATGAGCCCGCCCCTCCCCGGGGAGCGGGGTCGTCCCCCCACGAGGCGGCCGCTTCAGTAGGCGAGCCAGCCGCCGCTGACGTTGAGGGTCGCGCCGCTGATGAACGAGGCGTTGTCGGACGCCAGGAACAGGGTCGCGGTGGCGATCTCCTCGGGGGTGCCCAGGCGCCGCAGCGGGGTCGCCTCCAGGACGCCGTCCAGGACCTCCGGTGCCAGGCCGGTGCGGAGCATGGGGGTGTCGACGCTGCCGGGCGCGACGGTGTTGACCGTGATGCCGTCGGGCCCGTACTCCCTGGCCAGGCCCCGGGCCAGGGAGACCACTCCGCCCTTGCCCGCCGCGTAGACGACCGAGCCGCCATAGCCGCCCGTCCACCATGCCTGCGAGGCGAACAGGACGACACGGCCGCCACGGCCCCGCCGCCGCATCAGGTCGCCGGCGGCGCGGGCGAGGAAGAAGGTCGCCTTGAGGTTCACCTCGGTCTGGAGGTCCCAGTCCGCCTCGCTCACCTCGCCCAGGGGTTTGCGCAGCAGTACCGCGGCCATGTGGACGAGCACGTCGCACGAGCCGAGCCGCTCCTCGGCGGCCTCCGGCAGGGAGGCGGCGGCATGCGGGTCGGACAGGTCGGCGGCGAACGGCTCGTGACCGGAGCCGGGCAAGCCGCCGGCCACCTCGCGGCAGGCGGCCTCGTCGCGGTCGGCGACCAGGACCCGCGCACCGGCCAGCGCGAACTGGCGGCACACCGCGCGTCCGATGCCTCCGGCTCCGCCGGTGCAGAGCACGCCCCGGCCGGCCAGGCCCTCGCCCAGCAGGCGTCCCGGCACGGTGGTCTCGCTCATCGCTCCACCCGGTGACGCTCGATGTAGTCCCAGTCCAGTTCCCAGCCCAGCCCCGGCGCGTCCGGCAACACCAGGTGCCCCCCTTCCAGCCGCACTCCGCGGACCATGTTCCACCACATCGGGTCCCGGTCGGGGTGGAAGCACTCGGCGTAGGTGCCGTGGGGCTGGCTGGCCAGCAGGTGGGACGCCACGTGCGGTTCCTCGTGGTGGCCCATCTGCACGTCGTAGCCGTGGGCGATCGCGGCCGTCCGGCGCCAGGCGGTCGGGCCTCCGGACCAGGACGCGTCGAAGTTGCAGACGTCGACGGCGCCGGCCTCCATGAGGTCGCGGCAGCCGCTGGCCGACAGCTCGCTCTGGCCCGCGCAGACCGGGATCCCTCCGATCATGCGCACGTCGCGAAGCGAGCGCCGGTCGTTGTGCCAGCGCACCGGCTCCTCGAACCACCGGATGGAGAGTCCCTCGATGCGGGCGCACAGCTCCAGGGCCTCGGCCGTGGTGTAGCCCTGGTTGGCGTCGATCGTGAGGATGAAGTCCTCGCCGCCGGCCAGGCGGGCGGCCTCGACGCGCTCGGCGTCCTCGGCCGGTGACCGCCCGCCGACCTTCAGCTTCATCCCGGCCAGCCCCATCTCCCGGTACTGGGCGATCTCGTCGGAGAGGGCGCCGACCGGTTCGCCGTAGTAGCCGCCGATCGCCACCAGCGGGATCCGGTCGGTGAACCCGCCCCACAGCCGCCACAGCGGCTGGCCGAGCGCCTTGCCCACCGCGTCCCAGATGGCGGTGTCGACGCAGGCGAGCGCCACCAGGCCGAGCCGGCGGTCGCGCAGGATGTCGTAGGTCGCCGGATACCCGGCGTGCCAGCACCGCTCGGTGGCCATGGCGTCCATGCCCATCAGGGCGGGGGCGATCTCGGCCTGCACGATCCGCTCGATCTCGAGCAGGCTGGCGTCCTCGTCTCCGACGTAGCACTCGCCGACGATGCCGTCCGCGGTGTGGAGCCGCGTCACCAGGGTCGAACGGTGGGTCATCTGGTAGTGGCTGCCGCGGAAGACGGTCGGCAGGGGCACCCGGACGGGCGTGGTCTCCACTCTCGTGATGATCAGGCCGCCGCCGCGGCCGTCCCCGGCCGGGTGCCGGTCGGTGCGGTCCGCCGCGGGCGCGTCGTGGGACGTCATCGGGTCTCTCTTTCGGTCACGGGCTCTCTCGGTCACAGATCGTGCGATCCACTGGTAACGATTCCAGGAACGTGGGCACCGTAACCCGCCAACGGCCAAGTCATCAACCATGCGGCGCGGCGACGCCGGCTCGCCGAATGCCCGCTTCACAAGCCATGATCTGCCAGTCAAGGCGCCCTCAGGTCTTGACAGCGTCGCGGCGCACGGACTACGAAAGGGATCACTTCTGGAAAGGATTCCAGGATTTGGTTCCGGATCGACTGCCATATCGACCGCTGTATCGACGAGGAGGCCGGCATGTGGCTCGGTGACGGAAGGCTCGGCGCGCGAGTGGCGAAGGGCGCGGCGCTCGCCGGTTCGCTCGCGCTCGCCGCGGCCTGCAGCACAGGTCCGGGCCAGGGCGGTGGCGCCGAACCGGACGCCGCCAAGGCCCGTGAAGCGCTCAAGGCCGTGACGGCGGCACCGGCCGCCTCCACATCGGCGGGCGCGGTGGACTTCCGCCAGGCCGAGCCCGGCAGCGGACGCGGACTGAAGCTGGGATACATCTCCCTGGGTGAGAACGTCCCGTTCGGCAAGCTGGTCAGCGACGGCGTCCGCAAGCAGGCCGCCGCCGCGGGCGCCCAGCTCGTCTTCTGCGACTCCAAGGGGGACGCGGCCACGGCGCTCGACTGCGTGCGGAACTTCAAGACCCAGGGCGTCCAGGGCTACCTGAACTTCCAGCCCGACTCCAAGGCGGCGGCGTCCATCTGCCAGGCCGGGCCGCAGGTGCCCGTCATCGGCATCGACATCCACCAGCCGCCGTGCGAGCGCGCGTTCATGGGAGCCGACAACGCCCACGCGGGCTATCTCGCGGGCAAGGCCCTGGGCCGGTACTTCAAGCAGGTGTTCGACTGCGAGTACGACGCCTTCGTCTCGATGGAGCAGCCGGAGGCCGGCGAGGTGAACCAGGCCCGCATGGGCGGTCAGCGCAAGGGCTTCACCGAGGAGTGCGGCCAGATCAAGAACCTGAAGCAGGTCAACGCGTTCCGCATCGACAACGCCCGCACCACCTTCACCGACGTGCTCACCTCGCTGCCGGGCGCGAAGCGCATCGTCGTCGCGGCCATCAACGACGACGCGATCCTGGGCGCGCTGGCCGCCGCCAGGACCGCCGGACGCCAGAACGACCTGTACATGGCGGGCCAGGGCGCCGACCCCTCGGCCCACTGCGAGATCTCCAAGAACACGCACTGGGTGGCCGACACCGCCTACTTCCCCGAGCGCTACGGCGAGATCGGCGTCCCCTACCTCATCGACCTGATCAAGGGCAAGGACGTTCCGAAGCAGCTCTTCGTGAAGCACGCGATCATCAACTCGTCGAACATCGGGTCCTTCTACAAGCCCTCGGGCTGCTGACGTCCATGACCGCGGAAGCGACCGAAGCGACGACGGCGCGGCCCTCGCTGCTCACGGCGACCGGTATCCGCAAGTCCTTCGCCGGGGTGCCGGTCCTGCACGGGGTGGATGTGAGCGTGCGCCCCGGCGAGGTGCTGGCGCTGCTGGGCGAGAACGGCGCGGGCAAGTCCACCCTCGTGAAGATCCTGGCGGGCGACCACCGGCCCGACGGCGGGACGATCTCGCTCGGAGGCGTGTCCGTCCCCGCCCTGGACCCGAAGCGGGCACGCGCGCTCGGCATCCGGATGATCTTCCAGGAGCCGGCCGACGCGCCGTCCCTGAGCGTCGCGGAGAACGTCTTCCTGGGACGCTGGCCGACCACCGCCGGCCGGGTGGACTGGGCGGCCATGCGGTCCCGCGCGGCGAGGATCCTGGCCGAGCTGGACGCCGACCTCGACCCGCGCGCCACGGTCGGCGCGCTGCGCATCGGCGAACGGCAGATCGTGGAGATCGCCCGCGCGCTGACCGACGACGCGCGGGTGCTCATCCTGGACGAGCCGACCGCCGCGCTGTCGTCGGAGGAGGTGGCGCGGCTGTTCCGGTTCGTCCGGCGGCTCCGCGACCGGGGCGTGGGGATCATCTACATCACCCACCGGCTGGACGAGGTGCGGGAGCTGGCCGACCGTGTGCAGGTACTGCGCGACGGGCGGACGGCCCTGTCGGCTCCGGTCGGCTCGGTCGGCAGGGACGAGCTGGTCTCCGCGATGATCGGCCGCTCCGCCGGCACGGTGGCCAGGCCGGCCGCCGCCGCGCCGGCGCACGAGGGGGCGGAACCCGTGCTGCGCTTCACGGAGGCGTCCATCGACGGCGTGTTCACCGATGTCTCGCTGTCGGTCGCGCCCGGTGAGGTCGTGGCCCTGTACGGGAAGGTCGGCTCGGGGATCGCCGAGGTGGCGGAGACGGCCTTCGGGCTGCGCACGCTGACGTCCGGCACCGTGGAGGTGGACGGGCGCGCGCGGTCCTTCCGCGACCCGGCCGCGGCGATCCGGGCGGGTGTCGGGCTGCTGCCCGCCGACCGGCAGCGGGACGGCGGATTCGCCGTGCGCCCCGTGGCCGAGAACCTCGCGGCGCCGTCGTGGCCGCTGATGTCCAGGCTCGGCGTCCTGACGTCCCGCCGCGAGGACGCCGCGTACGGGAGATGGCGCGAGGCGCTACGGATCAGGGCCGGGCGCGGCCCGCGGCAGCCGATCGCCACGCTGTCCGGTGGCAACCAGCAGAAGGTGCTGCTCGGACGCTGGCTGGAACGCGGCTCCAAGCTGCTGATATTGATCGAGCCGACCCGGGGCGTGGACGTGGGGGCCCGGCAGGAGATCTACACGGCCCTGCGCGAGCTGGTGACGGGCAGGGCCGGGCTTCTGGTGGCCACCTCCGACTACGAGGAGGTCGTCCAGCTCGCCGACCGGGCGCTGGTGATGGCCCGCGGCCGGGTGGTGGCCGAGCTCGGCGGCGACGACGTCACGACCAGGGCACTGACCGACGCGGCCGGAGGATGAGGACATGGCGTACCAGGACAGAGCCGGAGGGAGCCGGGCCGTGGCCGATGACGTGGTGACCAAGGCGCCGGAGCGGCGGGACGCGCCGCCGTCCGAGGACAGGGTCGGCCGGAGCCTGCCCGAGTTCGCGGCGCTGCTGGCCGTGCTCGTGGTGCTGGTGATCTTCTTCAGCCTGCAGAGCGACTACTTCCTGCGCTCGTCCAACCTGCTCAACATTCTTACCGCGATCTCGGTGACCGGGATCATCGCGGTACCGGGCACGATGCTGCTGATCTCGGGTCAGTTCGACCTGTCGGTGGGGTCGGGGGCCGCGTTCTGCGGTGTGGTGCTCGCGACCGTCGGGACCGATCACGGCATCACCATGGGCGTGCTGGTCGCGTTGCTGGCCGGGCTGATCGTGGGAGTGGTCAACGGGGCGCTGGTGTCGGTCGTGGGCGTGAACGCCCTCATCACGACGCTGGGCATGCTCGCGGTGCTGCGCGGCTTCACCCAGCTGCTGGCCGGCGGGCAGACGGCGCTGTTCCCGGGCTTCACGCTGCTGGGCACGTCCCGCTTCCTGGGCGTCCCCGTCCCGGTGGTCATCTTCGCCGTGATCGTCGTCGCCGGGGCGCTGGTCATGCGCTACACCGTCTACGGGCGCTCGCTGTACGCGACGGGCGCCAATCCCGCGGCGGCGCGGCTGGTCGGGATCCGGGGACGGTGGAGCGTGTTCACCGGGTTCGTGCTGTCCGGGGTGGCGGTGGCCCTCGCGGGGCTGATCCTGACCTCGCAGCTCAGCGCGGCCTCGCCGGTGGCCGCCACCGGGCTGGAACTGTCGGTGATCGCCGCGATAGTACTGGGCGGTGCGAGCCTCTCCGGTGGCCGCGGGACGGTGATGGGAACGGTGCTGGGGCTGGTCCTGATCGGGGTGCTCAACAACGGGCTCACGCTGATGAACGTCAGCTCGTTCTGGCAGGACGTCGCACGCGGATCGCTGCTGATCCTGGCGGTGTCGTTCGATCAGATCCGGCAGCGGTTCTCCGCGTCGTGACCCGGGCACGGCGTGACCACGAGAGGCATGGGGCATGGGCAAGCTGAGACTCGGTGTGATCGGAGCGGGGTCCTGGGCCGTGGCGGCGCACCTTCCCGCCCTGGCGGAACGGGGCGAGGAGATCGAGTTCGCCGGGGTCTGCCGCAAGGGAGGTGAGGCGCTGCGCCGGATCAAGGACCGGTACGGCTTCCGCGTCGCCTCCGAGGACTACCGGGACGTCCTCGACGCGGGAGTCGACATCTGCGTGGTGGCCTCGCCGACGGCCCTGCACCACGAGCAGGTCCGGGCCGCGCTTGAGGCGGGCGCCCACGTCCTGTGCGAGAAGCCGATGACGATCCGGCCGGAGGACGCCTGGGACCTGGTCGAGACCGCCCGCCGGGCCGGGCGGGAACTGCTGATCAGCTTCGGCTGGAACTACTCCCCCATGATCCGCGCGGCCAAGCGGCTGGTGGACGAGCACGGCCTGGGACGGCTTGAGCACATGACCGTTCACATGTCGTCCCAGACGCGCGAGCTGCTGTCCAACACCGGCGCCTATCCCGACGCGGATCCGGACACCGTCCCCGAACCGGCGACCTGGACCGACCCGCGGGTGTCCGGCGGCGGATACGGGCAGGCGCAGCTATCGCACGCGCTCGGGCTCGCCTTGCACCTGGTACCCGAGCGCGTGGAGTGCGCGTTCGCGCTGATGAGCGGGCCCGACGAGGCGCCGGTGGAGCTGCACGACGCCATCGCGCTCCGGTTCACCGGCGGCGGCGTCGGGACGCTGTCGGGAGGGTCGGCGCACCTCGGCGCCGGTGGCAACAAGCACGCTCTGGAAGTACGCGCCATCGGAAGCGAAGGTCAGCTCCTGGTGGACGTCGAGCGCGAGCTCGTCTGGCTCTACCGGCCGGACGGCACCGATATCAGGCTGCCCGTGTCGCCGGGTGACGGGGCGTACCGGCCGTGGGGACCGGCGAACGCCCTCGTCGACGCGGCCCTGGGCCGTGCCGGCGCCAACGCGGCTCCCGGTGACCTTGGGGCGCGCACCGTCGAGGCGCTCGACCTGGCCTACCGGAGCGCCCGCAGCGGACGGCTGGAGGCCCGGTCGTGAGGATCGACGCCGTCGAGGCCGTCCCGCTCGCCTACACCGAGCCCAACGACCACGGCGGGACCCGGCATGTCTGCCTGGTACGGGTGTCGGCGGCCGACGGGCCGGTGGGCTGGGGCGAGGCCGTCACGATCTGGCCGGAGGCCACGCTCGCGACGGCCGAGATCGTCCGCGGCCTGTCCGAGGTCCTGGTCGGACGAGACCCGTGCGACACCTCCGCGCTGTGGCAGGCCGTCCGCGACCACACCTGGTGGTACGGCGTCGGGGGCATCGCCACCTTCGCCCACGCGGCCATCGACACCGCCCTGTGGGACCTCAAGGGCCGCATCACCGGGCAGCGCGTCCTCGACCTGCTCGGCGGCCCCGTCCACGACGGGCTGCCCGCCGTGGTGTCCTGCCACGCCGCCCGCGCCGGGCTGCGGGAGGGCGCCGAGGAGATGGCGGGCTGGGTGGCCGATCGGAGGGCGGCCGGGATCAAGGTCGGTTTCGGCAAGCGGGGCGAGGCCCACCTGGGCTTCGACCATGACCGGGACGTGGAGTTCGTCCGGTCGCTGCGCGCCGCGCTCGGGCCGGAGCCGAAGATCATGGTGGATCTCGGCGTGCGCAACCGGTGGACCGTGGCCGAGGCGGTACGCCGGGTGCGGGCGTTCGAGGAGCACGGCCTGCACTGGATCGAGGAGCCGCTGGGCGCCGACGATCCCGAGGGCTACGCGACGCTGCGGGCCAAGACGACCACGCTCATCGCCTACGGCGAGCGCGAGTGGACGGTCCGCGGCGTGCGGCGGATCCTCGCCACCGGAACCGTGGACGTCGTCGGGATCGACCCGGGGCGCACCGAGGGCGTGACCGGCTTCAGCCGGTCCTGCCGGCTCGTCGAGGCCGCCGGGCGGCAGGCGAACGCGCACGCCTGGGCCGGCCCCATCTCGTTCGCCGCCGCGCTGGCGGTCTCGTACGCCCATCCGTGCTGCCGGCAGTTCGAGGTGCAACCACTGACCAACCCGCTGCACAGGGACCTGGCCGCCGCGCCGAAGCCGCGCGACGGCGTCCTGCCCCAGCCCGACGGGCCCGGCCTCGGCATCGAGGTCGACCCCGCCGCGGTGGCCCACTACCGCATGGACCGCTGAACCCCAGGCCGCCCAAGCTTTCAGCCCCCCAACCCCGAGCCCAAACCCCGAGCCGCCCAAGCCCCGAGCCACCCCCGAGGGGAGATCGCGCCGTGAACCGACGCGTCCGAGCCGCCATCGCCGTCGTCACCGTGCTCTTAGTGAGCCTGACCCTCACCGCGGGGCCGCTCCGGCCCCCCGCCGCCCACGCCGCGCCGACCGGGTACTCCGTTCTGACGGACCAGCAGAAACGTGAACTGCTGCTCTCCGTCCTGGAGAAGTTCGTCCCGCACGCGGAGAGCTTCTGGCGGGACTCGGACATCCCGGAGCCGAACACCGGCCGCTACCTGGCCACGGGTTCGGGCGTCACCCAGCCGCGCGGCGCCGGCGACATCGCGTTCGTCTACGCCACGCTGCTCAAGGCCAGGCCGCGGCAGCGGTCGTTCGGCGGGGTGGCGCGCGAGGTGATGCTCGACCACACCATCCGCTCGATCCGCTACACCGCCCTCACCAACAAGCTGTCCGGCGCCGGGTACGACCAGTGGGGCGGCGGCACCTGGCAGGCGTCCCTGGAGACCTACCTCTGGGGCTTCGCCGCCCAGGTGCTGTGGGACCGGCTCGACGAGGACACCCGCGCCCTGGTGCGCAAGGTCGTGGAGGCCGAGGCCGACATCCTGGTCACCAAGCCGATCGCGACGGCACGGGACGGCGACACCGGCGCGGAGGACAACGCCTGGAACGCCCCGACCCCCGCCCTGGCGGCCGCGCTGTCACCGGACGACCCGCGCGCGCCCACCTGGCGCGAGACGTCGATCAAGCTCGCCCTGAACGCGTCGTCCACCGCCGCCGACGCCGAGTCGGAGCAGGTCGTGGACGGACGTCCGGTCAAGGACCGGATGGCCTCGGTCAACCTCAAGCCCGACCTGACCCTGGAGAACCACGGCTTCTTCAACCCGATCTACCAGCAGGTCACCCACCTGAACGTCGGGGACGCGGCCATCATCGAAGCGCGGGCCGGGCGCCGTCCGCCCGAGGCGTACTCGTTCCGGATGCGGGAGATCTGGGACCGCGTCCTCGGCCCGCTCGCCGCCGACGACGGCGACCTCGTCATGCCGGCCGGCCAGGACTGGACCAGCAAGGACTACCAGCACCTGGGCTACCTGTCGATCCTGGCCACCCGGTTCGGCCGGCCGGACGCCTCGGTGCTGGAGTCGCGGGCCCTGACCACCGTGGCACGGCGCCAGTCGACCCACCAGAACGGCTCGATCCTCGGCCAGCCCGAGCTCGGTTACGAGAGCATGCTGGTCAAGCGGCTCGCGGGCGCCTGGTGGAACCACGCGCTCTTCGGGCCGTCGCCCACGCCGTCCGAGAGCGAGTACCAGAAGGAGCGCGCCAAGACCGCCGGGGTCCGGCACCACCCTGACGCGCAGCTCGTCCAGGGCCGGTTCGCCCGATCCATCGCCACGATGTCGTGGGACGACGCACGGCCGATGGGCCTGGTCGTCCCGCGCGCCGAAGGGCACCTCGGCGACCCCGTGTTCACCTACTACGCCCCGCAGAGCCTGATCGGGACGGCGCGGGGTCCCGGCGACCACACCTGCGACTGCCGGGAGGACCGGTTCTCCACCGCCGGGACCATCGGCGACCGGGGCTTCTCGATGACCGCGTTCCCCGACGGCGTCACCCTGCTGCTCGACCGCGGCACCGGCAGCGCCTTCACCTATTCGATGGAGCACATCCCGGGCGTCACCGGCGAGCGCCCGGTGCGTTCCGCCGGCGGCACCGGCCTCGGCGACCTGAGCGGGAACTGGGTGAACCTGGCCGGCCGGCTGGGCATGATCGTGCTCGGCGGAAGCGGCATCAGGGCACAGCGGACCACGGGGACCAACGACACCACCCTGGTCACCGGCTCGGTCGGCGACGGCAGCGGCAACAGGGGCGCCGTGGTGCTCCCGCTCGCCGACCACGAGACGACCGCCCGGCTGGCGGGGGCCGCGCGCCAGCCCTCCGTTCCGGCCGGCTGGTCGGCGCTGCTCGCCCGGTCCGACGACGGCACCGGCAGGCTCGCGGTCGCCCGCTGGTCCGGCGAGCCCACCGCCAGGCTGTCCCTGGACGACGCCCGAGGCGCACCGGTCACGCGCGAGCAGGCCGAGATCACCGGGAACACCGCCGCGGTGACCATGGGGCTCGGCGCGCCCGCCTCGACCGGCGAGGTGCTCCGCTTCTTCGTCCACTCCGACGGGAGACTGCTCGCCCGCCAGGACGGTGAGGACCGCGCCGTCCTGACCAACCCCGGCGCTTCGGCGGTACGGGCGGCGGTGCGGTACGTGCGCGACGGCCGGACCCGGACCGGTGCCCGGGTCATCGAGCCCGGCGAGACCCTCACCGCGCGGATGGTGGACGACCGGCTCATCCTGGCCGGGCCCGAGTACGAGCATCTCCGCGCGGCGCACGCCACGATCGGCGACCTGCGGCGGAAGGTGGCCGGCTGGCGGGCTTCAGGCCGGCTCGGCCCGGCCGAGGCCGCGCGCCTGACCGCCACCGCGGCGCAGGTGGACCGCGCCATCGCCGACGCCCTCGGCGCGGTGACCGCCGAACGGCCGGACACCGGCCGCGCGGCCGTCGCCGTCGCGAACGCCCTGCGGCAGACCGGCCGGCTTTCCGCGGGCGAGGGCGACGTCGCCGCCGCGGTCGCGGCCGCCCGGCGAAGCGTGGAGACCGAACTGATCGCCGCCCAAGGTTCGCTGCGGGTCGTCGTCGGGCTCCGCGCGTCCGGTCCCGCCTTCCCGGGCGAGCCGCTCGGGCTCACCGCGACGCTGCTCAACCGGGGAGCGGCGGCCGCCGTGGAGGGACGGCTGTCGCTGCGCGGGCCCGAGGGGTGGACACTGCCCTCGAACGTCCCGGCGTTCACCGCGCTGCCGCCCGGCAAGGCGGCCACCGTCCAGCTCACCGCGACCGTGTCACCATCGGCGCGCCCCGGGACGGCGGCGGACATCGGCGCGTCCCTGACCTACCGCGCCGCCGGACGGCCGATCACCACGACCGGCTCGGTGACCGCGCCGGTACTGCCACTGATCACGCTCGTCCCGGACGCGCCGTCGCTGCCCCTGGCCGCGGGCGGCTGGAACCAGGCCGGCGTGACCGTCCGCAGCAATGCCGACCGGCCCCTCGACGTGCGCCTGACCGCCACCGCGCCGGACGGGATCACCATCAGCCCCTCCACCGCCGATCTGCGCGTCCCGGCGCACGGGTCGGCGAACGCCGCCTTCGAGCTGTCGAACGGGTCCCGCGTCAGCGGAACCGGACGGCTCACGGTCAGGACGGCGGGCGGTGTGGCGGCCGAGACGGCCATCGATCTGTCCTTCTCCGACAACCTGGCGCGCAACCCGTCGGGGTCGCGGTGGCCCGCCGCGTTCGCCGTCGACCACCAGAGCGCGTACCCGCCCGGCCTCGCCTTCGACGGCGACCCGGCGTCCTTCTGGGTGAGCAACGGCACGGCCGCCGGCGACGGGCCCTCCCCCACGCGACCGATCACGCTGGGCGTCGACTTCGGGCACCCGCTGAGCCTCGGCTCGGTGACCATGCGTCCCCGCACCGGGTACGGGCCCAAGGCGTACCAGATCCAGGTCAGCGACGACGGCCGGACCTGGCGCACCGTGGCCACGGTGCCCGACGCCGCGAACGGCCCCGTCACCACCGCCTTCCCGGCCGTCACGGCACGCTTCCTGCAACTGTCGATCACCGATTCCTGGGACAGGATCCGTCCGCCGCGCAACGTCCAGACGGCCGAACTGGAGGTGCGCCGCCCATGAGCGCCGCATCGTGGTCGTCGCGAACCTTCTGAGCGATCTCAGGGGCCGACGATGGCGCGCAGTGCGGCGTGGTGGGCGCGATAGGCTTCGCGGCCCTCTGGGGTCAGTTTCAGCCACACCCGCTGCCGGGTGTCGCGGACCGCCTTGCGCTGCTCGACGTATCCGGCGTTCATGAGCACGGTGACGTGCTTGCTGAGCACGGACGCCGATATGCCGAGCTGCCGCTGGACCGCGCTGAACTCCGCCTCGCCCGCGGTGTCCAGCAGGGCGCAGATGCGCAGCCTGTTGGGCGCGTGGATGGTGGTGTTGAAGCCGGCCACCGGGTCGGAGGTGGTCACGGTGCCTTCCGGTGCAGGCGGACGAACCAGAGGTGGGAGCCGATGGACGCCGCGGCGCCCACGGCGGCGGCGCCGAACAGCCAGAGCGGCCGCCCGGTGTACCGGAACGCGTACCCGGCGCCCACGATGAGCAAGGGCAGCAGGGTGAACGCCGGCACGGCCGCCCACTTCGGCAGGATGTCGAGCCGCAGCGCCACGCCCGTCTTGGCGCGCCAGTTCCTGGCCGCGAGGCCGAGCAGCGCGCCGAACACCGCCTCGGTCGCGACCATGGTGACCACCCACGCCCACTGCGGCATCAGCCACTCGGGCTCGGCCAGCGCGCCGCCGAGGAAGATCGGCAGCGCGATGAACATCGCCGTGGTCGTCGCGGCGAACCAGGGCTGCCACGGAGTGGCCGAGAGCGCCGCGACGGACGCGCGGACGTGGTCGGTGTCGGCCAAGGCCGCGCGGGCCTGCTCGGGCGTCGGCAGGTGCGCTCCAGCGTCGGTTTCCATGCCGGAAACTCTAGCCCCCGAGTTTCCAGTATGGCAACAGTAAAGTTTCCGATGCGGAAACGCCCGCCCCGTAGGGCCTGGCGAGGTCCCACGCCACAGGGGCCGATCACCCGTGCCGGCGGCCTGCCCGCGCCCCCCATGGAGCGGCCCTCCGGGGGAATAAAGCCGGCCTGTGGGATGTCTGTATGTGCACGTCCAGGCGCGTTTCACCTGGTTTCCACGCTTCACTCTGAAGGGCCTGGGAAGGGGGAGGTATGCCCCAGCAGTCCCGCTACCACAAGAACCCGGAAGCCGTTTCGAGGCTCGATCCGGAGCAGTACTGCGTGACCCAAGAGGACGGCACCGAGCGTCCGTTCGCCAACGCCTACTGGGACAACCACGAGCCCGGCATCTACGTCGACGTCGTGTCCGGCGAGCCGCTGTTCGCGTCGGTCGACAAGTACGACAGCCGCACCGGCTGGCCGAGCTTCACGAAGCCGATCGCCGAGACGAACGTCGTCCAGCGCGAGGATTCCAGCCACGGGATGATCCGTACGGAGGTCCGCTCGCGGCACGGGGACAGCCACCTCGGCCACGTCTTCGACGACGGCCCCCTGGACAAGGGCGGACTGCGCTACTGCATCAACTCCGCGTCGTTGCGGTTCATCCACCTCGACGACCTGGAGGACGAGGGGTACGGCGAATACCGCACCCTGTTCACCGGTGACACCGACGACAAGCAGGGAGACGACGTGACCACCGAAAAGGCGATCCTCGCCGGCGGCTGTTTCTGGGGCATGCAGGAGCTGTTCCGCCACCAGCCCGGCGTCGTGTCCACGCGCGTCGGCTACAGCGGCGGCGACGTCCCGAACGCCACCTACCGCAACCACGGCACCCACGCGGAGTCCATCGAGGTCGTCTACGACCCCGAGAAGACCGACTTCCGTGAGCTGCTGGAGTTCTTCTTCCAGGTGCACGACCCCACGACGAAGAACCGCCAGGGCAACGACATCGGCACCAGCTACCGCTCGGCGATCTTCTACACCAGCGACGAGCAGAAGCGGATCGCCGAGGAGACGATCGCCGACGTCGACGCCTCGGGCCTGTGGCCCGGCAAGGTCGTCACCGAGGTCGCCCCGGCGGGCGACTTCTGGGAGGCCGAGCCCGAGCACCAGGACTATCTGCAGAAGTACCCCAACGGCTACACCTGCCACTTCCCCCGCCCCGGGTGGAGGCTTCCGAAGCGGGCGAACGCCTGACACCTCCGGCGCGCGGACCCTGTCCGCGCGCCGGCGCGTTTCCGGGGAAAGCGCCGTCAGGCGTTCGGTGACGTCACGGGGAGAGCACCCGGCGGAGGAGAGGAGTTCACGCAGGCTCTCGGCGAGCGGTTCCACCCGGTCCATGCCGGTGGCCAGCGCGAGCTCCGGCGGCAGCCAGAGACTGGCGAACACGATCGGTGCGTCGCCGGCGCCGATCACTCGTTGCCGCAGGACCAGCGCCGCTCCGGCCTCCACGTCCAGCAGGCCCGCGACCTCCGAACGCGCCGGACGCTGCTCGGCCGGCGTGACCTCGCCCGGGTCGTCGCTCTCGGCCGCTTCCTAACCCTCGCGCGATCGTCCGCGCCGCAGGCCCGGCGCCTCGTTGTCCGTACCGTTGGACGCGGTGACCACCGAGAAACTCGCCGTTCCGAGGGTGAGCACTCCGTCGGACAGTGGCGTGCACCGCACCCCGCCTTTTCCGAGCATCGCGCGCTGGGCGCCGGGGCCGATGACGGCGGTCATCCACGCACAGGGCCTTGCCGGGCGGTTCACCGCGAGCGTCACGGGACCCTCGCCGCTGTCCAGGGTCACCGTCTCGCCCACGAAGGAGTCGATGTCGATGCCCCGGAGCAGGATGTTCCGGCGTGTCTGCCGGAGGCCCACCGCCGGGTCGATGTCCACGGGCAGGTTCTCCGCGGACATGATGGTGATCGAGGCGTTCCGGTGTGCGGGCTTGCCGAAGTACCGGTCCCCGACGATGCGCAGGTTCCGCCGCACCTCGATGCGGTCGACCAGCTCGTCGTCAGGGCCCGGCGCCGCGCCGTCCCCGGGCCGTCCCGCGTACCGGTGCACGGGCGACACCAGCAGCTCGACCACCTCGACCGTCGTCATGGTCTCACTGTAGATGCCCAGGTGAACGCCCTTATCGACAGGCGAACGCCCGCGCGCGGCGCGTTACGGGCGGGCGTCGAGGCCGTCCGCCTTGGCCTTCTCGGCTTCCTGGCGGGCCGCGGAGGCCGCCTCCTGCGCCGCCCTGGCCACCTCGGCCGCGCGGTCCCGGGACGGTGCTTCCAGCGCCGCGGGCCCGGAGTCGTCCTCTCGCTTCTCGGCGGTCACCGCATCGTGCGGGGGTTCCTTCGGGCCCGCGCTCTCGCCGGTGTCCTTGGCGAACGCCCTGCTGACGCCCTGCAACGCGTTGGTGACCTCGCTCGGGATCACCCAGAAGGTGTTGCCCTCGCCCTTGGCGAGCTCGGGAAGCACCTGTAGGTACTGGTAGGCCAGCAGCTTGGGATCGGGGTCGTTGCGGTGGATCGCGGTGAACACCCGGTCGATCGCCTGAGCCTGGCCGTCGGCCCGCAGAATGGCGGACTGCCGGGCGCCCTCGGAGTTCAGGATGGCGCTCTGCTTCTCGCCCTCGGCGGTCAGGATCTTCGACTGCCGCACGCCCTCGGCGGTCAGGATCGCGGCCCGCTTGTCCCGCTCGGCCCGCATCTGCTTCTCCATGGCCTCCTTGATCGAGGGCGGCGGGTCGATCGCCTTGATCTCGACCCGGTTGACCCGGATCCCCCACTTGCCGCTCGCCTCGTCCAGCACGATGCGCAGCTGGCTGTTGATCTTCTCCCGCGAGGTGAGGCACTCCTCCAGGTCCATCGCGCCGATCACGTTGCGCAGCGTGGTGACCGTGAGCTGCTCGATGGCCTGGATGTAGTTCGCGATCTCGTACTCGGCCGCCCGCGGATCGGTCACCTGGAAGTACAGGACCGTGTCGATCCGCACGACCAGGTTGTCCTCGGTGATGACCGGCTGCGGATCGAACGACACCACCTGCTCGCGGAGGTCGATCCGGGGCCGGACCTTGTCGACGAACGGCACCACGAAGTGCAGCCCGGCCTCCAGCGTCCGCAGATACCGGCCGAAGCGCTCCACGTTCTGGGCGCGCGCCTGCGGCACGATCCACACCGTCCGCAGCACGACGACGACCGCCACCACCGCGGCGATCGCACCGATGACGGCTTGGGTCATGACGTCCATAACGGTTCCTCTCGTGGGTGCACGAGGGCGGTCGCGCCCTCGATGGCGAGAACGTCGACGCGGGCACCCTCGGGAATGACGACACCGAGGTCCGGCGCGAACGGCCGCGCGGACCACTCCTCGCCGCCGATGCGCACCAGGCCCGAATGCCTGGTCACCTCGGTGAGCGCCACGGCCTCCCGCCCCACCAGCGCCGCGGCGCCCGACCTGAGCACCGGAGGCCGCCGCACATGGCGGAGAGCGAACGGGCGGACGACACCGAGCCCGGCCGCCGACGTCGCGGCGAACACGGCGATCTGCACGCCTACCGGAAGCCCGACCGCGCTCGCCACGCATGCGGCCGCGGCGGCGACCGCCAGCAGTCCAAGGCCGAAGGTGAAGGTCAGCACCTCGGCGACCGCGAAGAAGCCGGCGATGATCAGCCAGACGACCCACGCCTCCATTGGCGTCTCCTAGCGGGCAGGCAGTCCGTTATGCCCCTTTTCTCACCGTATCTCCGTTGGAGCCGCGTGAACCATCAGCGCGGGCGGCAATTCCGAGCGGTGCGGGTGACCTCGCCCGGCGTCGGCGTGCAGGCGAAGGGACGGGTGTTGACCGCGTGCCGGACTGTTGGCAAGGGGCGCGCTTGCGCTGGTGTACGGGGACTGGTCTACTGGCGGTTCCATGGGAACGGCCGCCTCACCTCAGCGTTCGCGTAGCCCGGAGCAGACCCGCAGGGCGATCACCGAGGCCCTATTGGACCTCCTGCGCGAGTCCGGGCGGGTGCCGACCGCCGCCACGATCGCCACCCGGGCCGGCGTGTCCCGCCGGAGCGTCTTCGTCCATTTCTCCGATCTGGACGAGTTGTACGTGGAGGCCGGGCGCCGCCAGGCCGAGCGGCTGCTCGCCACGGTCGAGCCGATCGACCCCGCCCTCCCGCTTCCCGAGCGCATCGACCTGTTCGTCGAGCAGCTTGAGCGGGTGTACGAGACCATGACACCGGTCCGGCGCGTGGCGCTCGCGGCATCCAGCTCCCCGGTGGTGTCCGGGCTGATCAACGAGGGCGACGAGTGGCTGCGGGGCATGCTCGTGGAGGTGTTCGCGGCGGAGTTCTCCGGGCGGGACCCCCTGCTTCCCGACATGGTGGACGCCGCCGTGAGCTGGGGCGCCTGGTACCACCTGCGGCGGCTGGGCGCGGAGGACAGGCGGCGCTGCTTCCGCGAACTGCTCGGCAGGCTGATAGCCGCCTGATCGCGCCGCGCTCTGGCGCATTTGCACTCCGAGTGCAATAGTGTGGTCATGCTGATGCGGTACGCGGAACGGATGTGGCATGGCGAGGCCCGCATGGAAGGGCTTCTCAACGGCGACCTACCCCAGGGAGTGGCATTCGAAATCGCCGACGGCATAGCCGTGGTGCCCACATTCGCGAACGTCATCGTCTTGGCGACGGACGAGGGCCTGGTGCTCTTCGACACCGGGGCGCCGAACACGGCCAAGCGCAATCATCGGGCCATTCGAGCCTGGCGGGACGATCCCGTTCGCTATGCGATCTACTCACACGGGCACATCGACCATGTCCTCGGTGTCGGCCCCTTCGACGAGGAGGCCGACCGGAACGGCCGGGAACGCCCCGTCGTCATCGCGCACGAGGCGGTCAAGGCCAGATTCGACCGCTATACCTTGACCAAGGACTACAACCAGGTGGCCAACGCGCGGCAGTTCGCGAACCCGAACTTCCGCTGGCCCGAGACCTTCAGATATCCCGACCTCACCTATCGCGACGATCACCGGCTGCGCGTCGGCGGGCTCACCTTCGAGCTGCATCACGCGCGGGGCGAGACCGACGACCACACCTGGGCCTACGTCCCCGAACGGAACCTCCTCCTGGCCGGTGACCTGTTCATCTGGAACTCGCCCAACTGCGGAAACCCGCAGAAGGTCCAGCGTTATCCGGCCGAGTGGGCCGCGGCGCTGAGGGCGATGGCCGAACTGGACGCGTCGCTTCTGCTCCCGGGGCACGGCGTTCCCATCGCCGGGAAGGACCGCGTCCGGACGGCGTTGACCGATGTGGCGGAATACCTGGAATCGCTGGTGTCCCAGACCCTTGAGCTGATGAACGGCGGCGCGCGCCTTTCCGAGATCATCCACACTGTTCGCGCTCCGGAACACCTGGCCGCCAAGCCTTACCTGCGGGCCGCGTACGACGAGCCGGAATTCATCGTCCGCAACATCTGGCGCCTCTACGGCGGATGGTGGGACGGCGATCCGGCCTCGCTCAAACCGCCTCGACCGGACCGGCTCGCCTCAGTGCTGGCGGAACTCGCCGGCGGCCCGCACGATCTCGCCGAACGTGCCCGGCGGGCGCTGGAGGAGGACTCCGAACCGCGGCTCGCGGCCTCCCTCATCGAATTGGCCCGCCAGGCCGCGCCGGAGGACGACGCCATCAAGGACGCCTACCGCCATGTCTTCTCCGCGCTTTCCCAGTCGGCCACGTCCCTGATGACCCGAGGCATCTATCTGGCGGCCGCCAACCGCTGAACGTCCGGATCACTCCGCACTGTCCGTACGCCGGCTCGTGAGCGTGACCCGCTCGACGTGGGGCACGACCGGCTCGTCCGCGAGCAGCCAGCGGAACAGGACCCATCCCTCGGGATGGCCTGCGGTGTCGAGCCAGTTCGGCGACCCGGGGTCGGTCCCGGACACCACGACACGGACCCTCCCGTCGGCCTCGGGCGTCGCGGTACGGCCGTTGAGCGCCGTCCGCCGGGTCCGGTGGTCCAGGGACTGGCCCCATCGGTTGGCCAGGTGAACGCCCCAGTAACGGCAGTCCGGAGGTCGCACGTCGATGAGCAGCGCCTCGTCTTCGCCGAGCCGGTACCAGCAGGCGAGGTAGTCGTTGTCCGGCGTTCTGTAGGGACCGTGCTCCCCGGTTCGGACGAATCGGTTCGGTGTTGCGCGCAGCGCCTCCACCCGTTGGACCGCCAGCGACGTCGCCGCCTGGACGAACATGGCGGTCGTACGTACGGCACGCGCGAAGCCGAGGTCGTCCAACGGTGGATCGGCAGGCGGGTCGTCCAGCGCCTCGATCCGGTATTCGGCGGGGACCTCGGTCCGGCGGTCGAGGAAGTACTGCCGGGCGATCACCGCCCGCGAGCCCGCGTCGACGCGAAGCCAGTTCCCCGGCACCTCCTCGGGCGACAGGATCACCTCGAAGTCACCGTCCGGCGAGAAGTGCATGTCCCGGTCGGACAGGTTGACCAGCCGGGTCGTCGCGTCCCGGCCCAACGCGGAGTACACGCAGAACGACAGGTAGGTGCAACTCCCCCGGTTCCCGTAGATCCGGTAACGCGAACTCCTGCCGAGCACGGCGATGTCGTAGTCGGTGTCGGGATTGTCGAAGAAGAACTTGCGCACCGGTGTGACGCCGGGCAGGAACACCGGATGGCGGGATCGCCGCAGCGCCGCCCGCTCGAACTGGTCGGCCAGGACGTTGAGGATGTGACCGAAGCCCTCCGCCACATCGACGGCGGGCACGCCGTCCGCCAGGCTCGTCACCACCTCGCCCGACTCGGCGAGCGTGTCGAGCAGCTCCCGCCAGGCCGCCACGCTTTCGAGGGCGCGGGAGCCGTTCGGGGCATGCGAGCCCGTTTCGGCTGGAGACGACTCGGTAGGTCCTGCGGTCATGCGTGCTCCTTGAGGTCGGTATCGCGCGTGGGCGCGGAGGCGGCCACCGGACGGCCACCCCGCCTGGAACGAGCCGCCACATACACCGCGAGGAAGGCCGTGCCGAGGACGGCCGCGGTCAGGGGCAGGATCGTCCGGATCAGCGCGATCTTGCGGGCGGTCCTGTCCGCCCGGATCGCCCGGTCCCGCCGGTCCGCCTCGGACAGCCTGAACGTGAGATCGCCGGCGACCAGCCGGTCGACCCCGTCCTTGGTGCGGAGGACGGTCTTGCTCCGCTGGCGCTGGTCGATCCGGGTACCGGTGCGCGGGTCGACCCACACCGTGAGCGTCCCCTCGTAGACCCGGTCCACCTCGATGTCACCGCGTCCGGGGTCATAGCCGGGGAATCCCGCGCGGAGCCCGTCCAGATCGAGCAGCGACACCGGAACCCGGGTCGGCGCCGAGGCGAGCACCGTCGGTTCGACGCGCTGGACGAACCGGTACACGGTGACGCCGTGGATCCGTTCGACACCGGCGAAGGTCATCGCGCGGCTCGTGCGGGTCTTGGTGTCGAAGACGTGGTACGTCCGCTTCTGCACTCCGATCGGCCAGAACAGCCCGATCCCCGTTTGCCTGACACCGGTGTCGCCGTCCACGGCGGCGCCCCGGATGGTGTGCAGCCGCGCCGTGCGGCGGTCGAAGGCCACCCGCTGCGACTGGAGCTCCAGCTCCGCGCCGGTGGTGGCGTCCCCGATCCAGGTGAACGAGTCCCAGACGGCGATCTGGTCGTCGCTGGCACGGACATCGCCCCGCACGGTGTTCACGGCCGTGATCCGTGCGCCGCGCCTGACGGTGAGGTCCGTGGTGTCCAGGTACGTGGCGTTGTCGGCGTGCAGCCTCGTCACCTGGTGAATGTCGGCGGGCGCGATGATGATCTGCGGTGCCACGTGATAGCGCAGCAGCGGCGCGAGGGTGAGCAGGAAGGCACCACACGCGACGGTCACCGGGCCGAAAGCGCGCACCGTCCTCATCCCGGTCTCCCCTCGCGGCGGCCGGCCCGTTCCCCGGTCGTGAGCTCGGATCTCGACATGAAAACGACTATTGCACTCCGAGTGCAAGTGCGCCACTATTTACCTGGAGAACATCAAACGGAAACATCCCACCGGCGCCGGACCGGCCTCGCTTGAAGGCGGGCGGAGGATGTCCGATCGCTATGCCCGCGCAGTTGGGAAAGACAGATGATCAAGGACGACTTCGAAAGCCGCCGAGCACCGGACCTGGCGCCGCCCCGGCCCGGGTCCGGCTCACCGGCCGACCACGCGCCCTACGGGTGGAAGCCCCTGGCGGTCGTCGCGGCGGCAGGGTTCATCGACCGTTTCGAGCACCAATTGCTGCCCGGTGTACTTCCTTTCATTCAGGACGAGTGGGGATTCGGCGACACCGCCGCGGGGCTGCTGCCGCTGGGCGGGGCGCTGGCCGCGATCACGCTGACCCCGCTGGCCGGCTACCTCGCCGACCGGTACCGCCGCACCCGTATCCTCACCGTCATCGTGCTGTGCTGGGCGGTCGTCACGCTCGCCTCCAGCCTGGCCACCGGGTTCGCGATGTTCTTCGTCATCCGGCTGCTGCTGGCGACCTCCGAGGGCTTCTACGGCCCGCTCTCCGGAAGCCTGCTCGCCGATTTCTATCCCTCGCAGAGCCGGGCGAAGGCGTACGGCTGGAGAGGGCTCACGCCGTATCTCGCGGGCATCGGCGTGGTGGTCGGCGGGCTGCTGGCACACCTTTTCGGCTGGCGTGCCGCCTTCGTCATCGCCGCCATTCCCGGACTGATTGTCGCCGCGCTGTGCGCGCGTTTGGTGGAACCTCCACGCGGCCTGCTCGACCGGATGGCCGGTGCCGCCGGCACGACCGCGGTCAAGAATGATTCCGGCGGCCCGCGCGAACATCCGAGTTTCTGGCGGCAGCTCCGGCGGGTGCCGGCGATCCCCACGATCGCCCTGCTCTCGACCGCCTTGGCGGCCGTGGCCTTCGGCCTCTCCGGAATCTCCTACTGGACGCCCAGCCTGATCCATCGGGAGTTCGGCGTCAGCGAGGGGCTCGCGGCGTCGGTGAGCGGAACGGTCACGGTGATCGGGGTCGTGGCGGGCGTGATGGCCGGAACGTGGCTCGGCCGCCGCTGGCACGACCGGCGCAACGGCGGCCGCCTGCTGGCCGGAGGCAGCGGGATCGTGATCGGCGGCATCATCCTCGTCACGGCGATCTCGATGCCCTCGCTCTTGGTGTTCGCCGGGCTGCTCCTGCTGTCGAAGGCGGCCATGGCGATGGCCATCCCCAACCTCACCGCCTCCATGGCCGACGTCCTGGACGCGTCGTCGCGCGGTCTCGGTTTCGCGGTCGTGCACGTGTTCGGCGCCTTCGGTGTCGCCTTCGGCCCGCTGCTGGTCGGCGCGATCTCGGACCGGACCGGATCGATGATCACGGCCATGTACGCGCTGGCCGTTCCGTTGCTGCTGGGCGGGCTGCTGACGATCACGGCGCGCCTCTCCTTCGAACGCGACCGGGTCCGCGCGCTCGCACGCTGAGGACCACCCCACCCAAGGGCGACGTTGCACCGCGCCCTGACTCCATTTGCTCCTGCCCGGAAATCCGCGACATCCGGGTGGGTCCCGAGGAGGCAGTCAGATGCTCAACCCGACACGAGGCACCACACCCAAGACGGCGTCCAGAAGAACATCGATCCTCACTCTGATCATCGCGGTCGTCATGCTCATCGGACCGGCACCCGGCGCGCTCGCCGGGCTCGCCGCCGAGGCCACGCCGCCCACGCAGCCCGCGTCCGGTCCGGGAGGTGCGGACTACCAGTGGTCGGCGTCCACCGTTCGCTACATCACCTTCACCGACCGCACCAAGGACTACTGGGTCTTCGGCCCCTCGGCCTGGCAGGGAAGCGGACCCGCGCCTTCGGCAGCGCCCCTGGTCGTCCTCCTGCACGGGTGGCTCGGCGACGACCCCAAGTGGTACGAGGACTGGATCACGCACCTCGTGCGCAAGGGGAACGTGGTCATCTTCCCGCGCTACCAGACGAGCGCGCTGACACCACCGCGGAATTTCACGTCCAACGCCATCTACTCCCTCAAGCACGCGCTGGCGCCGTCCAGCCCGGCGTTCCCCGCAGGGTCCGTACAGCCCGACACCACGCTCGGGATGACGCTCATCGCCCACTCCTACGGCGGGCCGGTCAGCGCCAACATCGCCGCCCGCTGGTCGGCGGAGTCGCTCCCACAGCCCAAGGCGATCCTGTTCGCCGAACCCCACAACGGGACCATCGACCCGTCCCTGGCCGGCATCCCGGCCACGACCAAGATCGGCTGCCTGGTCGGTGACGTGGACACGATCGTGGGCCGCGCCGGCTGTGACGCGCTCTGGGACCTGACCGGCCACGTGCCCGTGACCAACCGCAACTACCTGTGGATGTTCAACGACACGCACGGGTCTCCGGACCTCATCGCCGATCACCGCGTGCCGACCAGCAACCGGGACGGTGGCGTGGTCAACGCGCTCGACTGGTACGGCATCTGGAAACTCGGGGACGCGCTGCGCAACTGCGGATTCTTCGGCACCGACTGCGACTACGCGCTCGGGAACACGGCGCGGCAGACCTCGCTCGGCGCGTGGAGCGACGGGGTGCCGGTCCGCCCGCTGTCCGTCTCGACCACCAAGCCGCCCTGCCCGCCGGGCAGCGGCGCGAAGGGCTGCTGACATGCCGGGAAAGCTCGTCAAGGCAACGGCCCTGGCGTTCCTGGCGCTGGCCTCACTGGCGGCGTCCTCGATCCCCGACGCCCCTCGCGCCCCGGACCGGCTCCCGTCGGTCTACGGGCCGGGCTGGTCCGCCGCCCACGCCGACGCCAAGAACACCGACTATTCACCGGTCACGGGAGCGAGGAACCTGACCCGCGCATGGCAGCGCAGCTTCCCCGGCAGCATCTACCTGGGAGCGACCAACGACGCCACCGGGCGGGTGTACGTGACCACGAACGGCCTGGGATGCCACCTGCACGCGCTCGACGTGGCGACGGGGAGAACGGTCTGGTGCTCCAGCGCGGTCGATCGCCAGGCCGTCGCCTCCTCGGCCCTTCTCGACCGGGACGGACATCTCTACCTCGCCGACAGCCAGGCCATGCGCTCCTTCGACGCCGACGGGAGCGTCCGATGGGAGACCCCCATCGTCGGAACGCCTCTCTCGGCACAGTTCACACCCGCCGGCAACCTCATCTTCATCACTCACATCGGGCGGATCTACGTACTGGACCGCGCCACCGGCCGGCCCATCCTCCCGCCCATGGAACTCATCCCGGGCGCGCCCGTAACCGACGACACACGAGCGTGCATGCGCGGCACCGAAGAATGCCCGTCCTCCAACACGCTCGCGGTCGATCTCGACACCGGCCGCATCTTCTTCACCTTCTGGGACAAGGGCGCGCCGAGCGCCGACATCCGGGCCATGCAATTGGACGAGGGAACCAGCCCTTCGATCCGGCCACTATGGAAGAACGAGTCACTGCCCGGAGGAAGCGCGACCAGTCCCGACCTCTCGGCGGACGGGTCCCGCGTCTATGTCGGCGACAACGAAGGCGGAATCCACGCCTTGGACGCCGCGACCGGTGACACGATCTGGAGTCACGCCACCGGCTACGCTGCCGGCGGCAGCCCGTCCCTCTCCCCCGAGGGCCTCATCATGCCGTCGGGCGGCGGAGACGGCGGACTGATGGCGATCAAGGACCTGGGCGACAGGGCCCAGCGGGTCTGGACGAAGGACGCCCTGGTGAACCGCGGCATCCCCACACAGGCCGCCGGTGGGGTCGCCTACGCGGCGGTCTCGACGACGCTCGGCAACGACCTCGTCGTGGTCGACACCGCCACCGGCGCCGAACTCGACCGGGAACCGATGCCGGGACTGACCCTCTTCACCGTCGGCACGACCGTCGCCCCCGACGGAACCGTCCTCGTGCCGACCATCACCGGAGACCTGTTCGCGTTCCGCCCCGCGCAAGGTTGATCCCCCGGTGCCCGATGCCGAGCGGCGTTGGCCGCTCGGCATCGGGCATCCGGCACCTGCGAACGCCGAGGGAGGCGCCCCAGGGCGAGCAGCCCGGAGTGAAGTAGGCCAAGACGGCGCCCTCCGCGCAACGCGGCCCGTCCCGCCCTCGTCGGCACGGTGGTGTTCGATCACCCGGAGTCGTCCAGGAACTCGGCGAACGCGGTGCGCAGCTCGGGAAGGGCGGCGTCC
>NZ_JBIMPP010000058.1:0-51994 GCF_043906805.1 Actinomadura sp. SCN-SB
CTACATCGGCGACGTGACCTGGGTACGGGGCGAGGTCCGCGACAAGGTCCAGCGGGACGGCCGCAACGAGGTCCACATCGAGGTGCGGTGCGAGAACCGGCACGGCGAGGCCACGACCCCCGGCACCGCGGTCGTCCTGCTGCCCACCCGCGACCGGCCCCGTGTCGAGCTCCCCGAGCCGCCCGCGCCCACGCTGGACGGCATGCTGCGCCACGAGCTGGACCGGTACGGCGTCGGTTCGTGAGCCGGCGCCGTACCGGCGTCGCGGTCACTTGATCAGCGGGTCGCGGGGAAGGCCGAGGATGCGCTCGGCGATCTGGTTGCGGGAGATCTCGGAGGTGCCGCCCGCGATGGTCATCGCGCGCCAGGCCACGGCCATCCTCGCGGCGGCGCCGCCGAGCCCGTCGTCCTCGAACGCGGCGTCCTGCCCGGCGAAGGCGAGCAGCAGCGACGCGGTGCCGCGGCCGTGCTCGGCCAGGACGAGCTTGGTGATGTTGCCTTCCGGGCCCGGCTCGCCGCCCGCCACGGCCCGCTCCGCGCTGCGCAGGTTCAGCAGCCGCAGCGCCGCGTCTTCCGCGACGTGCTCGCCGATGCGCCGCGCCGCGGCCGGAACGCGGTCGCCGTAGCGCCTGTACAGGTCGAACAGGTCGGGGAGGTCCGTCTCGCCGCCCGCCCTGCCGCCGATGCTGACCCGCTCGTTGCCGAGCGTGGCGCGCGCGACCGCCCAGCCGTGGCCGGGCTCGCCCACCACGTCGGCGTCGGGGACGAAGACGTCGGTGAGGAAGACCTCGTTGAAGTCGGAGGCGCCGGTGGCCTGGCGCAGGGGCCGCACCTCGACGCCGGGATGCTCCATGTCGATGATCATCATGGTGACGCCGCGGTGCTTGGGCGCGTCGGGGTCGGTGCGGACCGTGGCCAGGCCGCGCCGGCAGTGGTGCGCGCCGCTCGTCCAGACCTTCTGGCCGTTGACGATCCAGCCGCCGTCGGCGCGCACGGCACGGGTCTTGACCGCGGCGGCGTCCGAGCCCGCGGAGGGCTCGCTGAACAGCTGGCACCAGATCTCCTCCCCGGCGAGCGCGGGACGGACCAGCCGCTCGATCTGGTCGGGGGTGCCGTGCTGGATCAGCGTGAGGATGACCCAGCCGGTGATGCCGAGCTGCGGGCGGCTCACCCCGGCGGCCTTGAACTCCTCCTCGATGACCAGTTGCAGCCCGGCGGGCGCCTCGATGCCCCAGGGCTTCGGCCAGTGCGGCTGGAGATACCCGGACTCGACCAGCCTGGCGCGCCGCCGGTCGGCGGGCAGCGCCGCGATCTCCCGGGCGAGCGCGCGGACGGCGGCGCGCTCGGCCTCGGCCTCGGGCGGCAGGTCCAGCGAGGGCTCCCGGACGACCCCCGCGGCGCCGAGCCGCGTCACGTCGGCGGCGGCGTCCGCGGGGTCGTACACCGCCTCCAGCGTGGTCGCGCGGCGCTGCAACAGGTGCGCGTCGTGCTCCCAGGTGAACCCGATGCCGCCGTGGACCTGGGTGTTGAGCGAGGCGTTGTGGGCGAACGCCGGGATCGCGAGGGCGCCGGCGATCGCGGCGGCCAGCTCGAACTGGTCGGCGGGACCCTGGGACGCGCGCGCGGCGTCCCACACGGCCGCGGTGCCGAGCTCGGCGGCGACCAGCATGTTCGCGAGATGGTGCTTGACCGCCTGGAAGGTGCCGATGGAGCGGCCGAACTGCTCGCGCACCTTGGCGTACGCGGTCGCGGCCTCCACGCACTCCAGGGCGCCGCCGATCGCGTCCGCGCTCGCCAGCGTCCGCGCGATCGCCAGGGCGTGCGCCCGCGCCCCCGGCAGCGCCTCGCACCTCGCCTTGTCCAGGCGCAGCCTCGCCGAGCGGCGGGCACGGTCGAGGCTCGGCGGGGTCTGGACGGTCACGCCCGCCGCGCCGGTGCGCACCACGGCCAGGTCGTCGCCCGCGGCGACCAGCACGAGCCCGGCCAGGGCGCCGCCCAGGACCGTTCCGGAGGTGCCGGTCACGGTGCCGTCCTCGATCCGCGCGTCACCGCCGAACGCGACCGCGCCGATCGTCGTGCCGTCCGCGAGGCCCGGCAGCAGCCGCGCCCTCTGCCCGTCCGTCCCCAGGGCGGCGATCACCGCGGACGCGGTCACGGTCGGCAGCGCGGGGCCCGGGGCGGCGGCGCGGCCGAGCTCCTCCAGCACCACCACCAGCTCGGGCAGGCCCGCGCCCCCGCCCCCGTACCGCTCCGGCAGGTGCACGCCGAGCAGTCCCAGCCCGGCGAACTCCTTCCAGAAGGAGGGCGGCGTCTCGGCCGCGGCCTCCAGCAGCGCCCGGTTCGCGTCACGCGCGCCGTGCGACGCCAGGAACGCGCGCGTGGTGCTCGCCAGCTCACGGTGCTCGGCACTGATGGCGATGGGCATGGCCCCTCCAGCCTGAGATCGACGAGGTAATTACCTTAACCTGTATTCCGGGCCGCCTTCAGAGCCGGGCCGGAGCATAGGCACTTTTCATTGAGCAGTCGGATAAAAGAGGCTACTGTTTAGCGAGTTTATCCGATCGACCGGTGGAGTGCGGATGAAGATCGACGCGAATCTGCGCGCTGACCTGACCGAGGCCCCGGCCGCCGCGGCGGCGCTGGAGAAGGACGGGTACGGCGGCGTCTGGATCGGGGAGGCCGGCAACGACCCGTTCCTGCTGAGCCTCCAGGCGATCTCGGGAACCGGGTCGGTGACCGTCGGCACGTCGGTCGCCATCGCGTTCGCCCGCACTCCCATGACCTTGGCCACGGTGGGCTTCGACCTCGCCAGGCATTCCCGGGGCCGGTTCGTCCTCGGCCTGGGATCGCAGATCAAGGCGCACATCGAGCGGCGGTTCTCGATGCCGTGGTCGCGCCCGGCCGCGCGCATGCGCGAGCTGATCCTGGCCATGCGCGCCATCTGGGCGTGCTGGCAGGACGGGGAGAAGCTGGACTTCCGCGGCGACTTCTACACCCACACCCTGATGACGCCGTTCTTCGCCCAGCAGCCCCACCCCCACGGCCCGCCGCCGGTCTACCTGGCCGGTGTCGGGGAGCAGATGACCGAGGTCGCGGGCGAGGTCGCCGACGGATTCTTCGTGCACCCGTTCACCACCGAGCGGTATCTGCGTGAGGTCACGCTTCCCACGCTGAGGCGCGGGCGCGCGAAGGCCGGCAAGAAGGGCTTCGACGGCTACACCGTGTGCGGCTCCTCCATGGTGGTCACCGGCCGCACGGAGGAGGAGATGGCCAAGGCGGCCAGGACCGTCAAGCGGCAGATCGCCTTCTACGCCTCCACCCCCGCCTACCGGCCCGTGCTGGACCTGCACGGCCTCGGCGACCTCCAGCCCGAGCTCACGGCCCTGTCCAAGGAGGGCCGGTGGCGGGAGATGACCGGCCTGATCGGCGACGACGTGCTGAACGAGTTCGCGGTGACCGGGGCGCCGGAGGAGATCGGGCCGGCGCTCCAGGCGAAGATCGGTGACGTCTACGACCGGGTGAGCCTCTACACCCCGTACCCCGTCGACCTGTCGTCGTTCGCCCCGCTCCTCGACGGCCGCGGAACGAGCGCGTGACCGGTGACCGGCGCGGCCCGGACCCGGGCCGCGCCGTCAGCGGGGCGCGAAACGCTGGCCCGCGTCCAGGCGCAGGCACTGCCCGTTGAGCATCGGGTTGTCGACGATGGCGAGGACGAACTTGGCGTACTCCACGGGACGCCCCATGCGCTTGGGGAAGGCGGCGTCCTTGGTGAGGTTCCTGGCGACCTCGTCGGTGATACGGGAGGTGATGCCGGTCGCGAACAGGCTGGGCGCGATCGCCAGGACCCGGATGCCGAGCGAGCCCAGGTCGCGGGCCATGGTCAGGCACATCCCCGCGATCCCGGCCTTGGCGGCGGTGTAGGCGACCTGGCCGATCTGCCCCTCGAACGCGGCGATGGAGGACGTGTTGACGATGACGCCGCGCTCCGCGTCCTCGGGCTCGTTGCGGCTCATGTGCGCGGCGGCCAGCCGGGAGATGTTGAACGAGGCGACCACGTTGAGGTCGAGGACCCGGCGGAAGGCGTCCAGGTCGTGCGGCCCCTCCCGGGTGAGGGTGCGCTGGGCGATCCCGCCTCCGGCGGTGGTGACGATGACGTGCAGCCCGCCCAGGCCGGCCACGGCGGCGTCGATCGCCTGCTCGGTGCCGGCGAAGTCGGTGACGTCCACGGGGTGGAACGGGCCGCCGAGCTCCTTGGCCACCTTCGCGCCGTCGGACCCCTCGCGGTCCAGCACCGCCACGGACGCGCCGCGCGCCGCGAGCAGCTCGGCCGTCGCCCGGCCCATCCCGGATGCGCCGCCGACCACGATCGCCTTCTTGCCGCTGATCTCCATGGTGCGTCCTCCGTCCGCCGGTACGGCGATGGCAACTGAGTTAACTAGGTTAGCCTAGAGCGGTCCGGGGGCGTCCAGACCGGATCGCCCGGTCTCTCCGGCGGCGCACCGCTCATCGCAGCGTCCACGAGCGGGTGGGCACCGCCGAGCGGTCGACCTGGGCGCTCCCGATCGGGTTGCCGATGTGCGTGTACAGCAGGCCGGACCGCAGCGCCTCGGACCTGGTGGCGTCGAGCGACTCCCACACGGCCCGGACCGTGCCCTGCACCGCGGCGGGCGGCTTCGCGGCGATGATCCGCGCGAGCTCGTCGCCCCGCGCCCACAGCTCCTCGCGCGGCAGCACCTCGCTGACCAGCCCGATCTGGTGCGCCCGCTGGGCGGACATGCGCTCGTCCAGGCCGAGCAGCGCGATCCGCATCACCTCGCCGATCGGGATCCTGCGCGCCAGGCCGATCGGTTCGAGCGCGGCGGTCAGCCCGTAGTTGACGTGCGGATCGAAGAACGTCGCGTCGTCGGAGGCGATGACGATGTCCGACTCGTTGATCCAGTAGAACGCGCCGCCCGCCGCCATCCCGTGCACGCACGTGATCACCGGCTTCCAGACCCGGTTGAGCTTGGGCGACAGCCGCTCGCCGGGGTCCTCCTGCGACCAGACGTTGTCCGGCCGGTCGAAGCCCTCCTTGACGTCCACGCCGGTGCAGAACGCCCGCTCGCCCGCCGCGCGCAGCACCACCACGTGCACGTCGTCGTCCTCGCGCACCATCGTCCAGAGCCGGGCGAAATCGCTGAGCATCGCCTCGTTGAAGCTGTTCATGGCCTCGGGCCGGTTCAGCGTGACCGTCGCGACATGGTCGGCCACCTCGTAGATGACCGTGGTGAACGCCATCAGCCCTCCCGGATCCGGAGCGTGCATCGTCCTGAGATCTATAGCGCCTCGCCGCCGCCGCACGCCAGGACGGGGCCGACCAGGCGTTCCTGGACAGTAACTTAGGTCACTACGTTGACGACGATACCTGGGTAGGCCGACACTCGAACGACCGCGCCGGTGGCGCCCGCCCCGCCGGGCGGGGAGGCCGGCGGAACGCCACCGTGCGGCCGCTACCACAAGTGCCCGTCAATATAGTGCACTCAGTTGTCCGAGCCCGTCATGGACTCCCGGTGTCCTCACCTGGCCGCAGTACGGCCGTGATGGGGCATCTTCCCAGTTCACAGCCATTTACAAGGATCTTGGACGTCGCCTCAGATTACGCTTAGGTTACGAGACCTCGCCTTGTCGCAGAAAATTGAGTTTACTTGGCTACCTATGAGGCCGGATGGTGCGGACCGTCCCGCAGTGGCGGGGACGGGCGTACAAGGCCGCCCGGTATATCGCCGGACGAAGGGAAGAACCATGCGAAGGTCAGCTCTCGTCACCACGGGCGCCGCCTGCGCCGCCATGCTCGCCGCGCTCCCCCTCGCGGGATGCGGAGCGAACTCCGGCGCGGGCTCGGGCGGCTCCTCCGCCATCAAGATCGGCATCGTCACGTCGCTGACCGGCCAGGCGAGCGCGGGCTTCACCGGCGTGGAGGAGGGGGCCAAGGCCCGGCTGTCGGCCTCCAAGGAGGAGCCGGGCGCCTGCACCCGCGACATCCAGGTCGTCATGGCCGACGACACCTCGACGCCCCAGGGGGCGCTCTCGGCGACCCAGAAGCTGGTGCGGCAGGACAAGGTGTTCGCCCTGCTTCCGGTCAGCTCGTTCTTCTATGGCGCCGGCCAGTACGCGGGCACGCAGGCCAAGGAGACGCCGGTGCTGGGCGCGGGCTTCGACGGCGGCAAGCAGTGGCTGAACAAGGACTACCGGAACCTCTTCAACGCCATCGGCAACGTCGACAACGAGAACATCTCCTCGGCCATGGGCACGTACTGGAAGAGCATCGGCGGCACCAAGGCGGCCGCGGTCGCCTTCGACACCCCGAGCGCGTCCGCCGCGGCCCTGGCCAACATCGAGTCCGCCGAGCGCGCCGGTCTCCAGCGCGGCTACGTCAACGTGAAGGTGCCGTTCGGCAGCAAGGACGTCGGATCGCTGGTGCTCGGCATCAAGAACTCCGGCGCCGACGTCCTGTACCTGCCGGTCACCCCCGAGACCGCCTTCGCCGTCGTCGGCGGTCTGAAGCAGGCCAGGGTCGAGCTGAAGTCGGTGATACTGGCCACCGGCTACGGCGCCGACCTCCTGAAGTCGGAGCCCGCCGTGCGGGCCGCGCAGGGCATCGGCTTCTCCACGAGCGTCGCGCCCATGGAGATCCCGACGCCGGGAGGCCAGGCGATGTCGGCCGCCCTGCAGAAGTACGCCGGGGCGACGACCAAGCTGCCCTCCTTCTCGCAGTCGATGGGCTGGCTCACCACCGACCTGCTGTTGCACGGGCTGAAGAAGGCCGGGTGCGACGCGTCCCAGAGCGAGCTGATCGACGCGCTGCGCGACAGCAAGGACTGGACCGCCAATGGCCTGTACCCGAGGCCGCACGACTTCACCAAGTACGGCGACCTCGCCAGCGGCCAGGGGCCGGGCAACTGCTTCTTCGTGTCGATCCTGCGCGGCAGGGAGTTCCAGACGGACCCGAAGGCCAAGCCCATCTGCGGAACCCTGCTCGGAAAGGTCAAGCGCTAGCGTCCCGCCCACCCCGGATCACGGTGCGCCCCGCATCGAGAACGACAGAGGAGCACGGATGTCAGGACGAGTCTCAGGCAAGGTCGCCTTCATCACCGGTGTGGCCCGCGGCCAGGGCCGCAGCCACGCGATCCGGCTCGCCGAGGAGGGCGCGGACATCATCGGCGTCGACGTGCCCCGGCCGATCGACGACATGCCCTACCCGCTGGGCACGCAGGAGGAGCTGGACGAGACGATCGAGCTCGTCCGCAAGCTCGGCCGCCGCATCGTCGCCAAGCCCGCGGACGTGCGCGATCGCGACGCGATGCGGCGGGTGGTGGACGAGGGCGTGGCCGAGCTGGGACGGCTGGACATCGTCGTCGCCAACGCCGGCATCTGCCCGCTCGGCCCCACACCGCCCGGCACCTTCCTGGACGTGCTGGACGTCGACCTCGTCGGAGTGATCAACGCCTACAACGTCGCCTACCCGCACCTGCCGGACGGCGCCTCCATGATCGCCACCGGGTCGGTCGCGGGCCTGGTGCAGGGCACCGTGGACAACCCGGCGACCGGACCGGGCGGCGCCGCCTACTCGCTGGCCAAGCGGACCATCGCCGAGCTCACGCGCGACCTGGCGATCGCCCTGGCGCCGAGGCGGATCAGGGTCAACGCGGTGCACCCCACCAACGTCGACACCCCGCTGCTCCACAACGATCCGATGTACAGGCAGTTCCGTCCCGACCTGGAGGCCCCCACCCGCGAGGACGCGATGGCGGCGTTCCCCGCGATGCAGGCCATGCCGATCCCGTTCATCGAGCCGGCCGACGTCAGCGAGGCGGTGCTGTTCCTGGCCTCGGACGCCTCGCGGTACGTGACGGGCATGCAGATGCGCGTGGACGCCGGCTCGGTGGCCAAGCAGATGCCGCGGTCGCTGTGACCGCGCCGCGAGGCACGGCGGTCCGCCCGTACCGAGGGAGCTGAGTCCACGTGGCCGACCCGGTGATCGGGTTCGTCGGCGCCGGGCGGCTCGGCGAGCCCGCGGCCGTACGGCTCCTTGACGCGGGCGCGCCCGTGCGGCTGTACGCCCGCCGTCCGGAGGTCCGGGACCGGCTCGGCCGCCGCCGGGCCGTGGTCGTGGACACGGTCCGGGAGGCCGCGCGGGACGCCGACGTGCTCCTGGTGTTCGTGTTCTCCGATGAGCAGGTCCGCGAGCTGCTGATCGGGGACGGCGGGGCGATCGCCGCCATGCGTCCGGGCACGGTCGTGCTCGTCCACACCACGGTCGCGCCGCGGACCCTGGACGCGCTCGCCCGCGCCGCGGCACCCGGCGGGATAGCGGTGGTGGACGCGCCGGTCAGCGGGAACGCGGACGACGTCAGGCGGGGCGCCCTCACCGTCCTGCTGGGCGGTGAGCCGGACGCGGTGGACCGATGCGAGAAGATCGTGGCCGCCTACGCCGATCCGATCCTGAGGGTGGGGCCTGCGGGGGCGGCGATGAAGACGAAGCTGCTCAACAACGTGCTGTTCGCGGCGCAGCTCCAGTTGGCCGCGCAGGTCGCCGGCATGGCGGAGGGGCTGGGACTGGATCCGATGCCCACGCTCCAGAGCCTCCTGCGGTGCAGCGGGGCCAGCGCGGCGATGGAGCACATGGCGCGGTCGGGCGACATCGCCGCGTTCGCCGCGAGCGTCGGGCCTTACCTGCGCAAGGACGTCCGGGCCTGCGAGGCCGCCTCGCGGGAGCTGTCCCTGAGCCTCGGCCTGGTGGGGGAGGTCGCCCGCGAGGGGCCCCTCGACATCGCGTGAGCGATCCGAAGGGATCAAATAAGGCTACACAATAGCCATACCGCCCGACGGTCACCGATCGTGGGCAACGGCCGTGACACTCACGGTATCCGCAGATAGAGCAGAGGTTCAGAGGAAGTCTTGACATGACGGCACCGCTGGAACAGGCTGAAAAACGCGCTAAAGCGTCTAAGGAATCCAGATCGATCGGTCAAGGCGGACGTCGCCGAGGAGGGCGTTATGACCGTTGCCGGTGACCCCCCGGTGGAGCAGGAGCCGACGATCCGCTACGAGGACATCAACGTCCCGGTCTCCGCTCCGTGCGCCCACTTCGACAGCTACGACAGGCTGCGCGAGCAGGCGCCCGCCCACTTCGGCACCGCGCTGGGCCACGAGTTCTGGCTGCTCACCCGGATGGAGGACATCCGGGCCGCCTTCCAGGACGCGGCCACCTTCTCCAGCAGCGCGGTCACCCCGTACGAGCCCGACCCGCCCTACAAGTGGATCCCGGAGATGCTGGACCCGCCGCTGCACACCAAGTGGCGTCACCTGCTGGGCCCGTTCTTCGCGCCCGGCGCGGTCAAGCGGCTGCGGCCGAGGGTGGAGGCGCGGTTCGAGGAGATCATGGATGAGATCGTGGACCGGGGGAGCTGCGACTACGTGGCCGACGTGGCGCTGCGGTTCCCCAACACCATCTTCATGGAGCTGATGGGCCTGCCCGTCTCCGACGCCGACCGGTTCCAGCGGTGGGAGACCGCGATCCTGCACGCCGGGACGTCGGACAGGGACGCCGCCTACCAGGCGATGGGCGAGGTCAACGCCTACTTCGCCGAGCTGATCGCCGAACGGCGCAAGAGCCCCCGCGAGGACATCGTCAGCGTCGCCTCCACCTGGAAGATCGACGGCGAGCCCGTCACCGAGGAGGACCTGCACGCCCTGTGCCTGCTGCTGTTCATGGCCGGCCTCGACACCGTCGCGCAGCAGCTGTCCTACTCCATGTACCACCTGGCGAACCACGCGGAGGACCGGCGGCGGCTCGTCGAGGACCCGGGCCTGTTCGAGCCCGCGATCGAGGAGTTCCTGCGCTACTACGCCTTCGTCTCGCCCGGCCGCAAGGTGACCAGGGACGTCGAGGTGGCCGGCTGCCCGATCAAGGCGGGACAGATGGTGTGGCTGCCGATCGCCTCCGCCAACCGCGACCCGGAGGAGTTCCCGGACGCCGACAAGGTGATCATCGACCGGCGGGACAACCGGCATCTGGCCTTCGGCGGCGGCCCGCACCGCTGTCTCGGCTCGCACCTGGCGCGCCAGGAGCTGCTGGTCGGGCTCACCGGCTGGCACCGCCGCATCCCCGACTACCGGCTCGATCCCGACGTCCCGGTGAGCGAGCACGGGGGGCAGGTCGGTCTCAGCAACCTGCCGCTCGTGTGGGAACCCCGGGCCTAGACCGCGGCCGGCGCCGTCCCGCCCGGGCCCCGGGCGTCCCGCCGCCCCCCTGCCAGCGACGAGAGAGGCTTCATGAAAATCGTGATCGACAAGGACAGGTGCCGGGGCCACGCGCGCTGCAACGCGCTCGCGCCCGAGCTCTTCGACCTCGACGACCTCGGGTACGCCGCCGCCGGCGAGCTGGAGGTCCCCGAGGGCGGCGAGCGGGCGGCCCTCGCCGGCGTCCGGGGCTGCCCGGAACGCGCGATCACCACCGTCTGATGACGGCCGCCGACCTCCAGGGCGGCGGGCCGATCTCGCGTCCCCTTCCGCAGCCCACGCTGAGCTCGGAGGGCTTCTGGCGCTCGGGCGAGGACGGGTTGCTCCGCATCGCGCGCTGCCACGACTGCGAGCGCCTGATGCACCCGCCGCTGCCGATCTGCCCGACCTGCCGTGGCCGCAAGGTCGAGCTCGCCCCGGTGTCGGGACGGGCGACCGTGGTGGGTTTCAGCGTGAACCACCAGACCTGGCTGCCGTCCTTCCCGCCGCCGTACGTCGTCGCGATCGTGGCGGTGGAGGAGGACGACCGGGCACGGCTCACCACCAACATCGTCAACTGCGATCCGGACGAGGTCCACGTCGGCATGCGCGTCCGCGTGCTCTTCGAGCATGCCGAGGACGTGTGGATCCCCCTCTTCGAACCGGATCCCGGCGCGGGCTTGGACGCCCCGCGGCCCGGCCCCGTGCCGGAGCCGCGGGACGTCCGCGCCTCCCTGCGCGCGCCCGCCTCGACCGTGAGGTTCGAGGACAAGGTGGCGCTGACCGGCGTGGGCCAGTCGCGCGTCGGCCGCCGCCTGATGGTCGACCCGCTGTCCCTCACCGTCGACGCGTGCTTGGCGGCGATCGACGACGCTGGACTGACCGTCGCCGACATCGACGGCCTGTCCACCTATCCCGGCCCGCAGTTCGGCGGCATGTCCGAGGGCGGCGTCACCGCCGTCGAGGAGGCGCTGGCCATCCGGCCGACCTGGGTGAACGGGGGACCGGAGACCGCCGGCCAGAACGGCTCGATCATCACCGCCATGCTGGCGGTGGCGGCCGGGCTGTGCCGGCACGTGCTGTGCTTCCGTACGGTCTGGCAGGCGTCGGAGGCGGCGATGCTGCGCTCGGGCCGGATCCAGCCGCCCGACGCCCGCGCCACGGGGATGATGGAGTTCCGCGCCCCGTTCGGCGCGATGTCGGCCGCGCAGTGGATCGGGATGCACGCCTCGCACTACTTCCACCGGTACGGCGCCGGACGGGAGCTGCTCGGCACCATCGCGGTCAACGCGCGCGCGAACGCGGCGCGCAACCCCGAGGCCGTGTACCGCGACCCGATCACCCTGGACGACCATCTGTCCGCCCGGATGATCACCACGCCGTTCGGGCTCTACGACTGTGACGTGCCGGTGGACGGGGCGGTCGCCGTGATCGTCTCGGCCGTCGAGACCGCCGTGGACCGGCCGAGGCCGCCGGTCCTGGTGGAGGCCGTGGGCACGCAGATCCTGGAGCGGCCGTCCTGGGACCAGGACACCCTCACCCACATGCCGCAGGCGCTCGGGCCCGGCGCGCACCTGTGGACCAGGACCTCGCTGCGGCCCGAGGACGTCGACGTCGCGCAGATCTACGACGGCTTCACCTTCAACACCGTCTCCTGGATCGAGGCGCTCGGCTTCTGCGGGCTCGGCGAGGCCGCGGACTTCCTCGACGGCGGGCGCACGATCGCCCTGGACGGCCCGCTGCCCCTCAACACCCACGGCGGGCAGCTGTCGGCGGGGCGGACGCACGGCTACGGCTTCGTCCGGGAGGCGATGCTTCAACTGCGCGGCGAGGCGACAGGCCGGCAGGTGCCGGACGCGAAGGTCGCGGTGGTCGCCTCCGGCGGGGGCGTGCCCGCCGGGGTGATGCTGCTGCGCCGCGGTGACCACGGCCACGACTAAGGAGCGAACATGACCGGCGTACCGACCGCACGACTGTTCATCGACGGCGCCTGGACCGAGGGCGACGGGGACGCCTGGACCGACGTGCGCAACCCCGCCACCGAGGAGGTCATCGGCCGGGTCCCGCGGGGCACGCCGCAGGACGTGCGCCGGGCGATCGAGGCCGCGCGGCGGGCCTTCGACGAGGGGCCGTGGCCCCGGATGACGCCTCGTGAGCGCGCGGCCGTCATGCTCCGGATGGCCGACGCGATGGAGCGGCGGCTGCCCGAGCTGCTCGACCTCAACATCGCCGAGGCGGGGTCGGTCCGCCCGCTGGCCGAGTCGATCCAGGTCGGCATCCCGATCGCCCACTTCCGCGACATGGCCGAACGGGTCATGCCCTCGTTCGCCTGGGAGACGCCGCTGGCCGCGACGGTCGCGGGGCCCGGCCTCGGCATCGGGCAGGGCGTGCGGCGGCGCGAGCCCTTCGGCGTGGCCGCCCTCATCTCCGCCTACAACTTCCCGTTCTTCCTGAGCGTCATGAAGCTGGCCCCGGCGCTGGCGTCGGGATGCACCGTGGTGCTCAAGCCGGCGCCGACGACCCCGCTGGAGGTGCTGATCCTCGGTGAGTTCGCCGAGGAGGCCGGCCTGCCCCCGGGCGTGCTGAACATCGTGACCGGGGACGTCGACGCGGGCCGGGAGCTCACCACCCACCCGATGGTGGACATGGTGAGCTTCACCGGCTCGGACTCCGTGGGCCGGATGGTCTACGGGCAGGCCGCCGGGACCATGAAGAAGGTCGTCCTGGAACTGGGCGGCAAGTCCGCGGTCATCGTCAACGACGACGCCGACCTGGACAGGGCGATGGGCGACTCGCTGTTCGGCATGACGGTCCACGCCGGACAGGGCTGCTCGCTGATGACCCGGACGCTGGTGCACCGCTCCCGGCACGACGAGCTCGTCGAACGGCTCACCGCCGCGCTCGCGCACGTCACGGTGGGCGATCCCGCCGATCCCGGCACCGCGATGGGGCCGCTGATCAGCGACGCCCAGCGCGCCAAGGTGGAGAAGCTCATCCGCGCCGGTGAGGAGGAGGGCGCCCGCGTCGCGTTCGGCGGCGGCCGCCCGCCCGGCCTCGACCGCGGCTACTTCGTCGAGCCGACGCTGTTCACCGGTGTCGACAACGGCATGACCATCGCGCGGCAGGAGTTCTTCGGCCCGGTCGGCGTCGTCATCCCGTTCGACGACGACGAGGAGGCCGTGCGCATCGCCAACGACAGCCCGTACGGGCTGGCCGGTTCGGTGTGGGCCAAGGACCCCTACCGCGCGTACGAGATGGCCAAGGGGATCCGGGCCGGGCTGGTGTCGGTGAACGGCGGCGGAGGAGGCGTCAGCCCGCACGTTCCGTTCGGCGGCTACAAGCAGAGCGGCCTGGGACGTGAATGGGGCGAGTTCGGACTGGACGAGTACCTCCAGACCAAGGGCATCACCTGGAGCGCCGCCGCCGGCTGAGGTCGGGCCCGGCGACCGGTCCGTCATGGAAAGGAAGACATCATGCCCCTGCAGCCGCACATGAAGCTGCTGTCCACCGACGATCACTTGATCGAGCATCCGGCGGTGTGGTCGGACCGTCTGCCCGCGCGCTACCAGGACGCGGGGCCGCGGATCGTCGAGCAGGCCAAGCCCGGCGGCGGCGCGCCCGCGGAGGTCTGGAAGTACGAGGACCGGATCTACCCGTACATCGGGCTGAACGCCGTCGCGGGCAAGCGGCCCGAGGAGTTCGGCATCGAGCCGATCCGCTACGACGACATGATCCCGGGCTGTTACGACCCGGTGGCGCGGCTGGCCGACATGGACATCGACGGGGTCTGGGGAGCGCTCAACTTCCCCTCGTTCCCGCGCTTCGCCGGCACCGTGTTCCTTGAGGGCCGGGACCGCGAGCTGGCCCTGCTGTGCGTGCAGGCGTGGAACGACTTCGTCCTGGACGAGTGGTGCGCCGCCGCCCCCGACCGCTTCATCCCGCTGGTGATCCTGCCGCTGTGGGACGCCGGCCTGTGCGTCCAGGAGATCCACCGCACGGCGGCCAAGGGCGCCAAGGCGGTCGCCTTCCCCGAGAACCCGGTCCCGCTGGGGCTGCCGTCGTTCCACACCGACCACTGGGACGGGGTGTTCTCCGCGGTCGAGGAGACCGGCATGCCGCTGGTCATGCACTTCGGCACCTCCGGCCAGGCGCCGTTCACCGCGCCCGAGGCGCCCTTCGCGGTCGCGATCTCGCTGTTCGGCTGCAACTCCATGTACACGACGGCCGACCTGCTGTTCTCGCCGGTCTTCCACCGCCATCCCCGGTTGAAGGTGGGGCTGAGCGAGGGCGGAATCGGCTGGATCCCGTACATGCTGGAGCGGATCGACGCGACCTGGGAGCGGCACCGCTACTACCAGAACGTCAACCAGACCGTGCGACCGTCGGACCTGTTCCGCGAGCACATGCACGGATGCTTCATCGACGACTTCTTCGGCGTCGAGAACCGGCACCACATCGGCGTCGACAACATCACCTGGGAGTGCGACTACCCGCACTCGGACTCGTACTGGCCGCACAGCCGCAAGCGCGCCGCCGAGGCGTTCCGCGACACCCCCGACGAGGAGGTCCACCGGATGGTGGAGCTGAACGTCCGCAGGCTGTACAACTTCCCCGCATGAGCCAGGTCAGGAAAGAGCGGCCCGTTGGCGCGCGGCCGGAGTCCGAGCGATCCGACTGGACCGAGCAGGACCTCCTCACCATCGAGGAGGCCCTGCCCCGGCTCCGCGACGCGATCGCCGAGGCGGAGGCGGAGCTGGCCACGGCCGCCGGTCCCGAAGAGCGCGATCTGCTGGAACGGCGGATCACGGCCATGCGCGATGCGTGCAGGCGGCTTGAGGCGCGTTAGGGCACGGCCGTCCCGCCCGTCAGGTGATGGCGCCGGCCAGCTTCAGCTCGATCAGCCTCTCGTCGGTGTAGCCGAGCTCGCGCAGCACCTCGTCGGTGTGCTCGGCGAACTGCGGCGCGCGGGTCAGCTCGACGGGGGACTCGTCGAACTGCACCGGGCTGGCGACCAGCTCGCGGTCGGTGCCGTCGGCGTCCACCACGGGGGCGATCATGCCGTTGGCGCGCAGCGAGGCGTCCTGGCCGACCTCCCAGGCGTTCTGCACGACCGACCACTGCGCCTTCATGTCCTTGAACGTCTCCACCCACTCGGCCAGCGTGCGCTTCTCGATGATCCGCGCCACGATCTCGGCGGCCTCCCGGGCGTTGGCCATGATCTTCTCGGTGCCGTCGAACCGCTCGTCGCCGATCAGGTCCTCGCGGCCCACCACCGTGCAGAACTCCGGCCAGTAGACCCCCGGCTGGAGCATCGAGAACTCCAGCCAGCGCCCGTCGGCCGTCCGGTAGCTGCCGATCAGCGGGTTGGTGGGGGAGCCGTGCTTGGGATGGTCCTGGACGGGCAGCGGCCCGTCGGACATCAGCGCCAGGTTCACCGAGAACTGGGTGGCCCACGCGCCGACGCCGAGCAGGGACACGTCGACCACCGAGGGCTCGCCGGTGACCGCCCGCTTGTACAGCGCCGCGGAGATGCCACCGGCGATCGTCATCCCGCCCATCGAGTCCCCGTAGGCCCCCGCGGGCATCCGCATCATCCGGTCGGACGTCGGCGGGGTGACGCCCGCCGCGCTGCCGCCCCGGGCCCAGAACGCCGTGCTGTCGTAGCCGCCCTTGTCCGCCTCGGGCCCGCGGGCGCCGAAGCCGCTGCCGCGAACGTAGATGATGTCCGGATTGATCGCCCTGATGTCCTCGACGTCCACCCCGAGGCGCGAGCGCGGCCCGGGAAGGAGGTTGGTGAGGAACACGTCCGAGGACCGGACGAGCTCCTCCAGCACCGCGCGGGCCTCCGGCTTCTCCAGCGCCAGGCCCACGCTGCGCTTGCCCCGGTTGGGTCCCTCCATGATCGGGAAGAAGGAGGTCCCCGGGTTCCGCACGTCCAGGCCCAGCAGCCGCACCAGCCCTCGCTGGGCGTCGCCGCGCTCGGCGTGCTCGACCTTGATGACGTCCGCGCCCCAGTCGGCGAGCACGGCGCCCGCCGCGGGGACGAAGGTGAACTGCGCGACCTCCAGGACCCGGACGCCTTCCATCGGTCGGTGCACGGGGAACCGCCTCCTCCTCAGCTCGTGTGCCGCCGTGGGCGAGCCGCAGCGATCCTAAAAAGGATACGTAATTAAGTCAATGCTGTCACGAGTTGGAGGCGGAAAGCGCCATGAGCAGTACATTAGTTGCACGCTGCGTAGAATGAGGTTACTCGAAGTCGGCGAGGGGTAGCCACGATGGCCAAAGCCTCCGGCGGGCGGCCGGCCGAGGAGCGCGCCGGCCGATGGGCGCCGGCCGGGGACGACGACGGCGGCAATCTGGCGTCCCGGGTCGCCCGCGAGATCGAGGCGGAGATCATCCGGCTGGGCTGGCCGATCGGCCACAACCTCGGCTCGGAGCCCGCGCTGCGGGAGCGGTACGGGGTCAGCAGGCCGGTGATGCGCGAGGCGGTCCGCCTGGTCGAGCACCACAGGGCCGCCCGGATGCGCGGCGGTCCCAACGGCGGCCTGCTCGTGTGCGCGCCGGACGCCGCGCCGGCCACCAGGGCGGTGGTCATCTACCTGCAGTACGTCGGGACCGGCATCGAGGACCTGCAGTACGCGCGCCTGCAACTGGAGCCGCTCGCCGCCTCGCTCGCCGCGGAGAACATCAGCGAAGCGGGGATCTCCCGGCTCCGGGCCATCCTCGACGAGGAGTCCGCCCGCCGCCGGGAACCGGGCGTCCTCTCGCGCAACGTCCTGCACACGGCGCTGGGCGAACTGTCCGGCAACCCGGTGCTGCACCTGTTCGTCGAGGTGCTGGCGCGGCTGTCGGCACGGTACGCCCACATCGCCCGGCCGGCACCCTCGGAGGAGATGACGGCCGGGAAGGACAGGGCGCATCCGCCCCACGCCGACATCGTCCACGCGGTGGTCGCCGGTGACGCGGCGGCGGCGCAGCACCTGCACACCGAGCATCTCGCCCGGGTCACCGAGTGGATGAGGGAGCGCCGGGCCGGCGGCGCGGGGGAGGCGATCCCCGACCTGTTCGACGTCTCCGACGGGCCGCAGGTCAAGCTCGCCGAGGTGGTGGCCGGGCGAATCCACGACGAGATCGTCCGTGGCGGCTGGCGGGTCGGCGAGGTGCTCGGCTCCGAGGCCGAGCTGCGGTCCCGCCACGATGTCAGCCGGGCGGCGCTGCGCGAGGCGGTGCGGCTGCTGGAGCATCACTCCGTCGCCCGCATGCGCAGGGGGCCGGGCGGCGGGCTGGTCATCGCCGAGCCCCGTCCCCGGGCGAGCATCGAGAGCATGGCCCTCTACCTCGACAGGCAGGGCGCCGGGGCGGACGACCTGGCCACCGTCCGCGAGGCCGTCGAAGTGGGGATCGTGCGCCGGGTGATGGCCGGGGGCGTGTCGCCGGAGGCGCTGCGTCGGCTGGAGGGGGTGCCGGCCTGCGGCACGCCCGGTGCCGGTTCCGCCAGGGCGCGTGCCGAACGGTTCCACACCACGCTCGCCGAACTCTGCGGCAACCCGGTGCTTGCGCTGTTCCAGGGCATCCTTCTCGAACTGTGGAGCCGGCATTTCCTGGACACCGAGCCGCCATCGGGGCCGCCATCGGGGCCGCCGTCCGGCACGGGCCCGTCCGCCGCCGAGGCCGAACGGGTGCATCGCCGGATCCTCGACGCGATCCGCGACGGCGACGAAGGGGTGGCCCTGCGCCGCATGCGGCGCCATATCGCGGCGCTGACCGCCTGGTACCGGTGAACCGCGTCCTGGTGCACCTATTGCTTACACTCTATTTTCCCGATAGGAAGGGCTGAACGGGCGAGCGGGCACGGCGGGAGGCGAGGGTGCGGTTCACGGTCGAACACCCGGTCGGGCGGGCCGATTGCGATCCCGCGCTCTACGGGCCCGCGGGACTGCCGGCGTTCGCCCGCGCCGCCGAGGAGGCGGGCTTCTCCGCGCTGGCGTTCACCGAGCACCCCGCGCCGTCGCTGAAATGGGTGCGCGGCGGCGGGCACGCGACGCTGGATCCGGTCGCCGCCCTGGCCTTCGCCGCGGCGTGCACGACCCGGCTCACGATCATGCCGTTCCTGATGGTCCTGCCCTACCGGAACCCGTTGGTGGCCGCGAAGTCGATCGTGTCGCTCGACGTGCTCTCCGGAGGCAGGCTGGTGGTCGGGGCGGGCGGCGGCTACCTGCGCTCGGAGTTCGGCGCGCTGGGCGTGGCGTTCGAGGAGCGGGGCGCGCTGTTCGACGAGGCCCTGGAGGTGCTGCGCGAGGTGTGCGTCACCGAGGAGTTCCGGTACGAGGGGCGGCATTTCACCGCGCGCGGGGTGACCATGAGCCCCCGGCCCGTCCAGCGGCCGCATCCGCCGGTGTGGATCGGCGGGAACGGGCTCAACGCCCGCCGCCGGGTCGCGCGGTTCGGCCAGGGCTGGAGCCCGTTGATCACCAGCGCGGAGCAGGCGGCGACCACCCGGATGCCCGCGATCACGAGCGTCGGACGGCTGGCCGAGGCGATCGGGGAGCTGCGCGAGCTGGTGGCCGGGGCCGGGCGGGATCCGGCGTCGATCGCCGTGCAGGTCCGGTCGCCCTGGAGCCGGGTGCTCGGCACCGAGGTGCCGGCCGAGGAGGTCCGCGACCATGTCGGTGAGCTGGCCGAGGCCGGGGTCACCCAGTTCGTGACGACCGTGCCCGGGGACTCCACCACCGCCGCCCTCGACGCGCTCGCCCGGTTCGGCGAGGAGGTCATCTCCTCGCGGTGGTGAGGAGCCTCCACTGCGTCAGGATCGTCCGCAGGGCGGTGACCAGTGACAGCGGCTGGTCCAGCATCGGGTGGTGCCCGGCGTCGGGCAGCTCCACGATCAGCCCGGGACGGCCCAGCAGCCGGTCGATCTCGGCGGCCATCGCGGGCGGCACCAGGCCGTGCTGGGAGCGCAGGAAGGCCGTCGGGCAGGTGATGCGCGGCAGGAGGTCCCGGAGCGGCGCGCGCGGGCCGAAGAAGGACGGGTCGAACTTCCACGTCCAGCCGCCCTCGACGGCGTGGACCGACTGCTCCGCGATGTGCTCCCGCACGTAGGGCAGCAGGACCGCCTGCCGCGGCACCGTGGTGAAGCGGCCGACGATCTCCTCGCGGGTGGGATGGACCCTGGTCGCGCGCCGCCGCCGGCGCAGCCGCTCCTCCTCCGGCGGCCGGTCGTTCAACGGCGAGTCGATGATCGCGATGCCGGCGATCCGGTCGTCGCCGAGCGCTCCGACGGTGGACGTCACCCAGCCGCCCAGGCTGTGCCCGGCCACATGGAAGGGGCCGCGGACGCCTCCGGCGCCGGCCGCCGCGACGACCTCCCGCGCCCAGAGGGTCAGATCGTAGGATCGGCGCCGGCCGCTGTCGCCGTGCCCGGACAGATCGGGCGCGACCACCCGGTGGTCGCGGGCCAGGAGCGGGCCGATGTGGTCCCACCAGCCGGAATGCGCCGATCCGCCGTGCACCAGCACCAGCCCCGGGCTGTCCTCGTCACCCCAGCAGCGCAGATGGATCCGGCAGCCGCCGACCGTCGTGTCGCGATGCTCGGGCGCGTCGGCCAGCGCCTCGCGGAACCACCCTGGCGCGTCGGTCGTCATCCGGCCTCCATGTCTCTCCGCCGTCTCTCCGCCACCTCGGCATTTATAGTATCCTTATTGGTTTCGCGCTCATCCGGCGGCCCGGCCCGCGCGGGGTCGCGGTCAGATCGCGAAGACCGAGTCCGGGCGGGCGGCGTCCACGCGGACGTAGCGGTGGGCGATCTCCCGGTGGTCGCCCACCGGCACGTGCCGGTCCCGGTAGCGGCCCCAGTGGCCGGGCCCTTCGGCGGTCATGACCCACATCTCCACGAATCACCCACCTCCGGCGTTAAAGTAACCTCATTGGCCGCCTTTCGGCGTCCAGCGGCATTGCTGGTCGTGGCCCTGGCTAGAATGGGTGCCCTGACAGCCGAGGTAGAGGAGGCGCCGTGCCGAGGTCAGCCGCCGGTGCCACCGCGCGGGACGACTCCGGGATCCACGCGCTGTCGCCCGACGGGCGGCCGGATCCGGTCGCGCCCGGCGGCAAGCTCGCCTCCCAGGTGGCGCTCCGGATCGAGAACGAGATCATCCGGCGCGGCTGGCCGGTGGGGACCGTGCTCGGGTCGGAGCAGGACCTGCGCGAGAGGTACGGGGTGAGCCGCGCGGTGCTGCGGGAGGCCGTCCGCCTCGTCGAGCATCACCAGGTGGCCCGGATGCGGAGGGGCCCCAACGGCGGGCTGCTGGTCTGCGTGCCCGACGCGGCCCCCGCCACGCACGCGCTGGTGATCTACCTGGAGTACATCGGCACGTCGGTCGACGACCTGATGTACGCCAGGCTCCTGCTGGAGCCGCTGGCGGCGAGGCTGGCGGCGGAGCGGATCAGCGAGGAGGGCATCGACCGGGTCCGCCGGGCGCTGGCCGAGGAGAGGGAGCGCCGCGACGAGCCCGGCATCTTCGCCCAGGACGTCATGCACGTGCTGCTCGGCGAGGAGTCCGGCAACTCCGCGCTGTACCTCTTCATCGACGTGCTGACCAGGCTCACCGCCCGCTACGCGCACACCACCCGCCGGATTCCCAAGGACGAGGTGGCCAAGGGCAAGGACGAGGCGCACGCGGCCCACATGACGATCGCCGACGCGGTGGTCGCGGGGGACGCCGGCCGGGCGGAGTCCGCCACCACGGAGCACCTGGAGAGCGTCAGCGAGTGGCTGCTGGCGCACCGGAGCCGCCGCGCGGGCCGGACCGTGTCCTCGGCGGCGCGGACGCCCGAGGAGCCGGGCGCGAAGCTGGCGGAGGTGGTCGCCGCGCGCATCCGCGACGAGATCGCCCGCCGTGGCTGGCCGATCGGGCAGGTGCTGGGGTCGGAGGCCGACATGCTGGCCCGTCACGGCGTCAGCCGCGCCGTGCTGCGCGAGGCGGTCCGGCTGCTGGAGTACCACTCGGTCGCCGTCATGCGCCGGGGGCCCGGCGGCGGGCTGGTGGTGACCGAACCGGAACCGAGCGCCAGCATCGAGGCCATGGCGCTGTACCTGGACTACCGCGGCGTCACGTCCGAAGACCTGCGCGTGGTCCGCGACGCGATCGAACTGGGCGCGCTGGGACTGGTCATGGAACGCCGGGACGGGACGGAGGTGGCCGCCCGGCTGGAACCCGTCATCGAGCAGGGCGAGGCCGCGGCAGCCGACACGAGCGTGCCCAGCGTGGCGGACCGCTTCCACACCGAGCTCGCCGACCGGTCGGGCAACCCGGTGCTCGGACTGTTCCTGCGGATCCTGACCGAGCTGTGGGCGCGCCACCGGGTGAACTCGCCGACGGCGCCGCAGCCCGGACCCGCCGGCGCCGCGGAGGCGGCCGGCGTCCACCGCCGCATCCTGCAGGCGATCGTGGACGGCGACGAAGGGGTGGCCAGGCACCGGATGCGGCGGCATCTGGAGGCGCTGACCGCCTGGTACCACTGAACGCCCGGTGAACGTCAGGACCGGGCCGGGGTCAGGAGCGGTCCGTGGCGGGGGCCAGCGCGGCCAGGACGTCCGCGGTCGTGGTGACCGTGGCCAGCAGGGGCAGGATGTTCGCCACCTGGAAGTCGTGGATCTCGGCGCTGCTGCCGGCGATCGCGTCCTCGGGGACGACGGCGGTGAACCCCCGGTTGATCAGCTCCAGGCAGGCGCCGGGCACGCCCACATTGGTCGAGACGCCGGTGACGATCACGGTGTCGACCCCGCGCTCGCGCAGCACCGGCTCCAGCTCCGTGCCGTGGAACGGGGTCAGCCCGTGGACGCGCCTGGACACGTGATCCCCGGGCCGGGGTGTCAGGTCGGGGTGGATCTCGGCGCCGGGGCGTCCCTCGACGCAGGTGCCGCGCTTGCGCAGCGCGCCGAGCAGCAGGCAGGACGGGATGGTGCCCACGCCGTCGGGCCGCAGCACGATCGTCGAATGCACCACCAGCGCCCCCAGGTCGCGGCAGGCGTCCGCGAGGGCGGCGATCCGCTTGGTCACGCCCCGGTCGGCGATGTGCCGGACCAGCCCCTCGTTGTCGCTGTGAGCGCCGTTGATCATGGCGTTCTGGCACTCGTTGATCAGGAGGGCCGGGCGGCGGCCGGGTCCGAGTCCGCGGACGGTCATGAGCTCCCACCTTCCGGACGCAGTTAACTTAGTGCACCATATTGGGATAGCCTCTGGAAGTCCGGGGCAGGCGATGAGGTAGCCACGGATAAGAGGATACTCTGAATGGTGTTGGCGAGGGGAGTCGAGGTGGCGGACGGGATCGCGGAGCTACCGCGGGACATCGTCTCCTGGCTGGAGGAGACGACCGGGCTGCCGTTGATCAGAGCCCTTCGCATCCCGGGCGGCGGCGTGCGCCAAGGGTGGTTCGTCGACTTCCGCGAGCCGGACGGGTCGACGCGGGAGCTGTTCCTGCGCCACAGCCCCGAGCCGGAGAGCCCCGCGTTCCACCGCCTCGCCACCGAGGCCGAGGTCGTCCGGGCGCTCGGCGAGGCCGGGGCGCGGGTCGCGAAGGTGCACGCCGTGCATCCGACGCTGGAGGCCGTGCTCCAGGAGCGCGTCGAGGGCGGCACCTGGTTCTCCCGCATCCACGACCCCGACGAGCAGGTGAGGGTGGCGCAGGACTTCATCCGGCAGCTCGCCTACGTGCACCGGCTGGACCCGTCGCGACTGCGGGTGCCGTCCCTGGGCCCGGTACGGTCGGCGCGCGAGCACGCGCTGGAGCGCATCCAGGCGATCCGCGACCGGGCGCGTAGGCCGGACGGCTCCCTGGACCCCCTGGTACGGCTCAGCGCGGACTGGCTGGAACGCAACGTCCCGGATTACGAGGGCCCGGTCGTGCTGGTCCAGGGCGACACCGGCCCCGGCAACTTCATGTACCGCGACGGCCGGGTCACCGCGGTCGTGGACTGGGAGCTGTCGCACTGGGGCGACCCGATGGACGACATCGCGTGGCTGTCGCTGCGGACCGTGCAGGACACCTTCACCCATCTGCCCGACCGGCTCGCCGAGTACGCCGAGCTGTCCGGGCACAAGCTGGACGAGGAGCGCGTCTGGTACTACCGCGTGTTCGCCGAGACCACCATGGCGACGCTGCGTCCCGAGGAGCCGGGCACGCGGCAGCCGCCCCAGGACGTGGGCAACAGGATCATCTACGCCCAGCTGCATCGGCGGCTGTGGCTGGAGGCACTGGACGTGGTGATGAACCTCGGCCTGCGGCGCCCCGCCATCCCCGAACCCCCCGCGCCCGAGCCGTGGCACCACCTCTACGACGACGCGCTGGAGATGCTGCGCACGATCACCCCGCGGATCGACGATCCGCTGGCGCAGCGGTGGGCGAAGGGCGTCGCGCGTGCGCTGCGGTACCTGCGGGACGTGGACGCGTCCGGACGCGCACTGGCCGCACAGGAGCTCGACGAACTGGAACAGGAGCTGGGGGAGCGGCCGTCGTCCCTGGCCGAGGGGCGCGAGGCGCTGACCGGTCCGACCGCCTCGGTCCCCGATGACCGCCTGGTGCGGCACCTGTGGAACCGGATCATGCGGGACGACCATCTGATGCGGTCCGCCTCCGGAGCCCTGCACCGGCGGACCTGGCCCCCGCTCAGGTGACGGCCGTGGGCCGCGTCATCGGCGGGTGGTGGCGCGCAGCGCGCCGAGCATCTCGCGGAAATGCTCGGGCCGCCACCTGTCCTGGTCCTCGCCCCAGCCGATCTTCCCGTCGTACTCCCAGCGCATGAGCGCGTTGGCGCCGGCGCCGTGCTCGCACATGTGGCTCACGGCGAAGCCCTCGGCCTCCATCGTCCGGCCGGTCACGTCGGTCAGCTCGACCTGCATGTGGGCGCTCCAGCCCGTCGCCGGATCACGATAAGTGCGCATCCGGCTCCGGGACCGGTCCAGGCGCTGGAACCGCCCGTCGCGCAGCAGCCAGCCCACGTTGAGCGGTGACCAGCCTTTCGCGTCGCCGTCCTGCGGGCGGACGAACCCGAGGAAGCCGGTCTCCGCGTCCGTGTGGCCGAAGACGTACTGGATCCGGCCGCGGCCGCGCTCTCGTTCGCTCTCCCGCCAGCGCGGACCGCCCGGCTCGCGTACCTCGTGCTCGCCACGCAGGTGCGACGGCTTCCGGCTGCTCGCGTACGGGCCGCCCCGAGGACCCCATGTCCGGTCGCGTACCGAATGACAGTCGATCGGAATGCGTTCCCCGCGCAGCGTCAGCTCGCCCGTGATGTGGCCGAGCTGGTCGAGATGGGGGGTGTCCATCATCGGCGGCTCGCCGGGGGTGAACCGCTGGGGCGGATGCACGCCGCGATGCTCGAACTCGATCGCGAACCCCGCCTCGCGATCGGCGTAGGTCACGTGGTAGTCCATCAACGGCCGCAGCATCTTGATCGAGAAACCGCCGCCGGGAAAGGTGATATCCCGCGGATCCGGTGCCCCGGGCATCGGCACGTTCAGGGCGTTCTCGTAGTACGCGAGCCGCCCCGGATCGGTGCCCGACGGGTCCCAGGCGAACACCTTCCAGGAGACCTCGCGCTGGTTGCCGTGGTAGCCCGCGTGCAGCCAGGCCGCCAGCCGGCGCTCGGGGATGTTGAGGGACCACCACGTGGTCTCCAGCTCGTGCGGATCACCCGAGAACGGATGGTAGGCATCGTCCTCGGGGACGAACGGGGTGTCCTCATCAGGCGTCCTCACCCCTCAAAGCTAGCAACGAGTTCGCACAAGATCAATATTAAGTATCCTTTATCCCTGAATTGAGGTCGCACCCGCCCGCCGGGGCGATTACCCCGCCCGATGCCGGGTAGCGCCCCATTGCACCTGCGCCCGCAGAGGAGGGTCCATGGCCGTCGCCACCGACCGGGCCGGGCCGGTGAGCCTGCGGCTGCCGGGGATCGTGCTGGGGGTCGGCCTCGGCGGGTTCGCCGACGGGATCCTGCTGCATCAGCTCCTGCAGTGGCATCACATGCTCACCGGCACCGACACCGACAACATCGGCGTGAAGTACTACAACCCCCGCACCGTCTCCGGGCTGGAGATGAACACGGTGTGGGACGGGGCGTTCCACGCGGTGTGCTGGCTGGCGGTGCTGACCGGGCTGGCGGTCCTGTACTCGCGGATCACCCGCCGCCGGAGCCGGGTGTGGACCTCCCCGGTGCTGTGGGGGTGGATGCTGGTCGGCTGGGGTCTGTTCAACCTCGTCGAAGGTCTCATCGACCACCAGATCCTGGGCATCCACCACGTGCACGGCGGTCCGCATCAAATCTGGTGGGACATCGGTTTCCTGGTGCTGGGCGCGGCGCTGGTGGTCGCCGGATGGTTGTTGCAGCGCACCGGTACCCCGTTCGACCCCGAAGGCGATGACGCCGCCGCCCGGCCACGATCCGCATGATGCACGAGCACCCGATGCCCGCTCACAGCGGCGTTGGATGGGACACCGTACTGGCCGTGGCCGGTGTGGCGGGTCTTGCGTTCGCCTACCTGCTGATGGCGCGTCGCGGAACCGGCCGGCCGGCCCGGGACCGGTGGCGCACGGCGTTCTTCCTGACGGGATGCGCTCTGGTCGCGGTGGCGTTGCTGCCGCCGATCGCGCCGTTCGCGCACGAGGACTTCCGTGGGCACATGCTCCAACACCTGCTGCTCGGCATGTATGCGCCACTGGCCCTGGTCCTGGGCGCCCCGATCACCGTGCTGCTGCGCGCACTACCGGCGCAGCGGGCGCGGGACCTGACCGGTGTGCTGCGCAGCAGGCCGGTGGGCGTCCTGGCCCACCCGCTCACCGCCCTGACGTTCAGCACCGGCAGCCTGATCGCGCTGTACTGCACCCCGCTCTACAACGCCACGGCCACCCGGCCCGCCCTGCACTGGCTGCTGCACGCGCACTTCGCGCTGTCGGGATGCCTGTTCGCATGGGTCATCGCCGGACCCGATCCCGCGCCGTCGCGGCCCGGCGTCAAGGCGCGGCTGTTCGTCCTCGGCGCGGCCATCGCCGTGCACGCCGTCCTCGCGCAACTGATGTACGGCGGGTTCCTCATCGACGTGCACGCGCCCGTCGCCCAGGTCCGCGGCGGCGCCGAGATCATGTACTACGGCGGCGACATCGCCGAACTTCTGCTCGCCGCCGCTCTCGTCGCCACCTGGCGTCCCGCCCGGCGCACCGTACCGCTTCGGCCGAAGCCGGAACGTGCCGCCTCGGTCCGATGAACCCGAGCACCGGCCTGCGCATCACGGCCGTGCCGCGGGCTCGAACAGTTCGACGAGGTTGCCGGCGGGGTCGGTGAGCAGGATCTGGCGGCCGCCGGGCCCGGCGACAAGGTCGCTGTGGAAGGTCAGCCCGGCGCCGCGGAGCCGGTCGATCTCGGTGTCGAGGTCGTCGCAGACGAGGTGGATGCGGTTGCGGCCCGGGACGGCGGGTTCGGGCGTGGCGCGGGCGCCGGAACTGGCCGGGCCCGACAGCAGCAGCCGCAGCGGCCCGCGGAGCACCTCGGCGAACGCCGGCGCGGCACTGAAGCCGAGGGTGAAGCCCAGGTGGGCGGTGTAGAAGTCGACGGCGGCCTGCACGTCGTCGACGAGGTAGCGGACGCTGGCGAGCCGGTCGGTCGCGGTCATGGCCGGGCCTTTCATGCCGGAAGGGTGAGCTGGGGCAGCAGATGGCGGACGCGGAGGTCGATCTCGGCGGCCGTCCGCGCGAAGACCTCGGGGTCGGCGCCTTCGGCCGCGGCCGGGTCGGGAAGGCTCCAGTGCACCTTCCGGGAGTGGTCGCCGAAGTCGGGGCACACCTCGCGGACCTTGTCGCACAGGCTGATCACGTAGTCGAAGCGGCGGCCGGTGAGGGTGTCCAGGTGGCGTGGCCGCCGGTCGGCGATGTCGATGCCGTACCGCTCGCGCAGCACCGCCACCGCGCCGGGGTGCAGCCGCGGCCGGGGATGGCTGCCCGCGCTGGTGACGGCGACGCGCCCGCCGGTGTGGTGACGCAGCAGGGACTCGGCGATCGGTGAGCGGGCGCTGTTACCGGTACAGGTGAACAGCACCGTGGGCACGGTGTCCGTCGTGGTCACCGGCGGGGCGGGCGGCGAAGCGAGCGCGGGGTGCAGGGCGGCGCCGGCGGCGGCCAGCCCGTGCCTGAGGCGCTCCAGGTCCAGGTGGTAGTAGCTGTCGCGGCCGTCGAAGCTGCTGCGCCGCGCGGTGACCAGCCCGCCCGAACGCAGCAGCCGGAGGTGGTAGGAGACCAGGTTCTGCGGCTGGCCGACCAGCGCGACCAGTTCCCGCACGCGCAGATCGCTGCGCGCCAGCTCGCTCAGCAGCCGCCATCGCAGCGTGTGGGCGACCAGGCCGAGCAGCGGCGGGAGGGCGGCGGCTTGACCGGAGAGCGACATGCCCCGCATGATACATCAAGCCCGATTGATGCATCAAATCAGGTTGATGTATTTGGGCGAGGCGAGGGAGATCCGGTCATGGTCGAGAAGATCGATCGTCCTGGCGGTGCCGCCGCCGTGCGGCGGGACCAGTGGTGGCTGGTGATCGCCGCCGCCCTGGCGGTGTTCATGGCCTCGGTGGACATGAGCATCGTCAACGTCGCGCTGCCGGCCATCGAAGGCGACCTCCAGGTCGATCCCAGCCTGGCCGAATGGGTGGTGCTGGCCTACCTGCTGCCGCTGGCCGGTCTCGCGCTGCCGAGCGGGCGGTGGCTGGACGGCGTCGGGCGGCGCCCGGCGCTGCTGTTCTCGCTCACCGGGTTCGCGGCGGCCAGTGCCGCGGCGGGCCTCGCGCCCGGCCTGTCCTGGCTGATCGGCGCCCGGCTGGTGCAGGGCGCCTTCGGCGCGCTGCTGTTCTCGCTGGTGCCGGCGCTGGCCACCGCGGCGGTCGGGCCGCGGGCGCGCGGCCGCGCGATGGCCGTGATCACCACGCTCGGCCCGCTCGGACTGATCAGCGGGCCGGGGCTGGGCGGCGTGCTGGTCGACGCGATGGGCTGGTCGTGGATCTTCTTCGTCAACGTCCCGGTGAGCCTGCTGGTCATGGCGGTCGGCCTCGGCACGCTGCCGCGCGGCGCCGCGCTGCGCGTCCCCGACCGCCGCTGGTTCGCCGAGGCCGGGCTGCTGAGCGCGGCGGTCGCCGCGCTGCTGCTCGCGCTCTCGCTCACCGCCGACGGCGGACCGGCCTGGATCCTGCTCGCGCTCCCGGCGGCGCCGCTGCTGGCGCTCTGGCTGCGCATGCCCGACGGCGGCGCCGTGCGCGGTCTTCTCCAGGCCCCGGGGCAGGTGGGGCCGCACGTCGCCCTGGCCACGTCCGCGACGGCCATCGGCACCGTGTTCTTCATGGCCCCCTTCTTCCTGCAACGCCAGCTCGGGGAGTCGGTGTCGGCCGCCGGTGCCACCCTGCTGCTCTTCCCCCTCGGCATGGCGGTGATGGGACCGGTCGGCGGCCTGCTGGGCGACTGGTGGAACCCCCGCGGGACCGCCATCGCGGGAGCGGGGGTGTTCACCCTCGGCCTGGCCCTGCTGCTCCCCCTGGACGGATCGTGGGATCCCGCGGACGTGGGCTGGCGGCTGTTCGTGGCGGGCTGCGGCAACGGCCTGTTCAACGCCCCGAACATGGCGATGGCGATGACACGCGCGCCGCGGCGGCTGCTGGCGACCATCGGGTCCTCCACCGGGCTGGCCCGGACGCTGGGCTTCGCCCTGGGACCCGCCCTGGCCACGCTGGTGTGGTCGGCGTCCTCCTACGGGCTCGCGGGGATGCGGGCGGCCCTCGCCGTGGCCACCGTGCTCAGCGCGATGGCCGTCCTCGCCCTGGTGAGAACGCCGCCGCTCCCCGCCACCGCGTGACCTATGGCCTTCTCATCAGTTCGAAGAGGCTCGCGAAGCTGTGCGCGCCATGGCCGTCCGCCACCCGCCGGTCGAGGAAGGCCCGCAGCGGCCCGTGCGCTCACGGTCGTGGCTACGGTCGGCGCAGGACACCCCCGCACTGGTACACGCGGCGGTTGATCTTGGACGCGCCGAGATAGGGCTGCAACGGCTCGTCCACCGGGGCCAGTTCGGGCTGGTCAGGGTCGGGACGCCAGGCGGAAAGCTCGACCACGCCCGGATCGACCGGCTCCAGGCCGTCCAGGAACGCGGTCAGTTGGTCCGGGGTCCGGGTCTGCCAGGGGACGCCTGCGTTCAGGATCATCTCGCTCAGCTCGGCGCCCTTGTCCGGATCATCGGACACGACCTGGGACAGCGCGAGGTAGCTGCCGGGCACCGCGCGGTCGATGATGGTCCGCAGCACCCGGCGCGGGTCGTCGTCGTCCAGCAGGTGGTGCACCACCGACAGGAACAGCACCGCGACCGGCCGGTCGAAGTCGATCAGCCGCCGCGTCTGGGGATGCGCCAGCACCGCCTCCGGGTCGCGCAGGTCCGCTTGGATCACGGCGGTGCGCTCATTGTCGGCCAGCAGCGCCCGGCCGTGCGCCAGGACGACGGGGTCGATGTCGACGTAGACCACCGAGGCGTCGGGCGCGAACGCCTGCGCGACCTGGTGCACGTTGTTGTCGGTCGGGAGCCCGCAGCCCATGTCGATGAACTGGCGGATGCCCACGTCCCTGGCCAGGTAGCGGACCGCGCGGTACAGGAACCGGCGGTTCTCCCGCGCGATGTCCACCGACTCGGGGAAGGTCTGCAGCGCCATCAGCATGGCCTGCCGGTCCACCTCGTAGTTGTCCTTGCCTCCCAGCGCCCATCCATAGGACCGCGCGGAGGTCGGTACGTCTTCCCGGATGCCTGCGTCCGCGGCCGGGACCGGCTCGTTACCTGTCATCGGGCGGCTCCGTTGTCGCTCGCTGTTCCTGCGGTCATGGTCGTGTCGCTGAGTTGCGGCATGCACCGGATCATTGCAGGCCATGCGCCCTTTCGGGATGACATTTCGGCAACATGATCTATGTCCTGCCATGCGCACGCGGCCACGGCCGCTCCCAGGAGGATCGGCACTTTCCCGGGATTTGACTACTGAATACAGTGTCAGTGTGCGTGAGGTGCTCCACGGTGGACGGATCGCGGCCCGCGTCCCCGCCCTGGAGAGGCGAGGGGCCATCGGGTGTCGCGCGCCCGCTCGATCTCGGCGTCGTCCCCCTGGTCGCGGGCCCGGAGCGGACGCGTGCTCCGGTAAGTGTATTCTGTCTACATGAGCCGATATGACCTGCGGGGCCGGCAGGAGCTCGAGGACCGTATCCGCAAGACGGTCGATCCCGAGCAGGGCCGGATCCCGATGTTCGTCTACACCGATCCGGACGTGTACGCGCTGGAGCTGGAGCGGCTCTTCGGACGTACCTGGCTCTTCCTGGGCCACATCTCCGAGATCCCGAACCCCGGTTCGTTCGTGGTGCGCACCATGGGGGAGGAGTCGGTGATCGTCGGCCGCGGCGACGACAGCGTCGTGCGCGTGTTCCTCAACGCCTGCCGCCATCGCGGCATGCGCCTGGCCTGCGAGGACTTCGGCGAGACCACGATGTGGCGCTGCCCCTACCACGGCTTCACCTACGGCTCGAAGGGCGACTTCCTGGGGACGTTCATGGGCGCCCCGTTCGAGAAGGTCGCCTACCCGGAGGGTCTCGACCGCGACTCGCTCCACCTGCTGGAGGCGCGCTGCGAGACCTACCGGGGGCTGATCTTCGCGACCTGGGCGAAGGACGGCCCCTCGCTGGAGGAGCACCTCGGCGACGTCCGCTGGTACCTGGACCTGATCGTCGGCAGGGCCGAGATGGAGGTCGTCGGCGTTCCGGAGAAGTGGGTCGTCCCCACCAACTGGCGGCTGCCGGCGGAGAACTTCGCCTCGGACGCCTACCACACCGCCACGGCCCACTCCTTCCTGTCGCGGCTGGGCATGGTGAAGGGCGTGGACTTCGGCCGCGACGGCTACCACATCGACCCCGGCGGCGGCCACGGGCTGGGGGTCGGCGTCCACTTCGACGACGAGTCCTACTTCCCGGCCGAGCTCCGGGAGGAGTACGAGCGGAACCTGGACGCGGGCCAGCTGGCGACGCTGGCGCGGCTGAAGAACATGCACGGGAACGTCTTCCCGAACTTCACGTTCCTGATCCCGAACTTCATCGAGATCGAGGGGCGCCGCGTCACGGGCGCGATGCTGCGCGTCTGGCAGCCGGCGGGGCCGAACCGCACGCAGGTGTGGGCGTGGCACCTGGTGGAGCGCGACGCCCCGGAATGGTGGAAGAAGCTCGGCCGGCGGATGTACACCCAGACCTTCAGCTCCTCGGGCATGTTCGACCAGGACGACACCGAGAACTGGGAGGCGCAGACCAGGACGTCGGACGCGGCGCTGTACCGGCCGGAGGAGTTCGACCTCCACTACGCCATGGGCCTCGGCGTCCCCCCGCTCCCGGAGTCGGAGTTCCCGGGTCCCGGCGACGTCTACGACGGCAAGTTCAGCGAGTCGGCCGCCCGGTCCTACTACCGGGTCTGGCGCGACCATCTCCTGGAGGACGGGCGATGACGGAGAGCGCGGCCGGAGCGGTCGACCTGGCGACCCGGATCGAGCTTGAGGACTTCTACTACCGGGAGGCGGAGCTCCTGGACGAGCGCCGGTGGGAGGAGTGGCTGGAGCTCTTCGCCCCCGAGCTGGAGTACACCGCTCCCATCAGGGTCAACCGCAAGTCCCCGGCCCCCGACATCATCGACGGGCTCGGCCACTTCGACGACACGCTGAGCTCGCTCACGCTGCGGGCCAAGCGCCTGCGCACGGACGTGGCGTGGTGCGAGGACCCGCCGTCGCACACGCGCCGCCTGATCACCAATCTGAGGGTCCGGCCGGCCGAGGACGCCGGGCGGCTGTCCGTGCGCACCAACTTCATGCTCTATCGAAGCCGAGGCGACATGGGCGCGTACGACCTGATCGTGGGGGAGCGGCAGGACACGCTGCGCCGTGAGGGCGACCGCTGGCTCATCGCCAAGCGGCGCATCATCATCGACCAATCCTCGCTCGGCACCAAGAACCTGGGGGTGTTCCTCTGATGCGCGCCACGATCGATCTCTCGCTGTGCCAGGGCTACGGCAACTGTGTCTCGGCGGCTCCCGAGTACTTCGACCTGGACGACTCCGGGCAGGCCGTGCTGCTGAAGGTGGAGGCGGCCACCCCGGCCGAGCAGGACCGGGTCCGGGAGGCGATCCCGCTGTGCCCGGTCGGCGCCATCCGGCTCGAGGGCTGACCCTTGCGGTTCCCGTCGCGGGTGCAGCACACTGTGTTAATGTATACAGTCAACAGTCCCCATAGTCTCAGGGAAGGGCGACGCGCGTGAGCCTTGCCATCACCTCGATCGGGTTGAGCCACGTGGGAGACGCCGCGGGCACGCCCCTGGACGGCGACGCCATCGTGTGCGAGGACGGCGTCATCACCTGGATCGGGTCCTCGGCCGACGTCGCTCCCGGCGATCACGAGATCGTGCTCGACGCGCAGGGGGCCGGCGTCGTCCCGGGGCTGATCGACTCCCACGTCCACAGCACCTTCGGCGACTACACGCCCCGCCAGAAGACGGTCGGCTTCCTGGAGAGCTACGTCCACGGCGGCGTGACCCGGGCGATCAGCGCCAGCGAGGTGCACGTGCCGGGCCGCCCGTCCGACCCCGAGGGCGTCAAGGCCCTGGCGGTCGCCGCGCAGCGCGCGTTCGCCCACTTCCGGCCCGGTGGGATGACCGTCCATGGGGGCTCGGTCATCCTTGAGCCCGGCCTGACCTACGACGACTTCGCCTACCTGCGCGAGCAGGGGGTGTGGCTGGCCAAGGGCGGCTTCGGCGCGGTGTCCTCGCCGCTCGACTACGTGGACCTGGTCGCCGACGCGCGCCGGGCGGGGATCGTCACCACCGTCCACACCGGCGGCGGGTCGATCCCCGGGACCCTGGAGCGGATGGACGCCGAGGCCATGCTGAGGATCGACCCGGATGTGTCCTTCCACTGCAACGGCGGCCCGACGGCCATGCCCACGGCGGCGGACAACGAACGGCTCGTCCGCGAGGGCCGGATGGCGCTCCAGCTCGTCATGGCGGGCAACCTGCGCTCGTCCCTCGACATCTGCCGGCTCGCCCGCGAGCACGGCCAGGAGCACCGCATCCTCATCGCGAGCGACACCCCCACCGGCACCGGCGTCGTCCCGCTGGCGCTGTGGCACCTGAGCGCCGAGCTGGTGTCGCTGGGCGGGCTGACCTGGCGGCAGGCCGTCGCGAGCATGACCGGCCAGGTCGCCGACGTCTACGGCCTGGACGCCGGGCGCCTGGAGGTCGGACGCCCGGCGGACCTGGTGATCCTGGACGCCCCCCTCGGCTCGGCCGGGACGACCTGGGCCGAGGCGCTGGAGGCCGGTGACGTCCCCGGGGTCTGCGCCGTCGTCACGGACGGGACCGTCCGCCTCACCAAGAGCCGCAACACGCCCGCCGCCCGGCGCAACGTGCGCGTCACCGGGACCATCCCGGCGCCGTCCGCGGGCGGCCACTGACCCACCGGCGGCCGTCCGAGAACACCGATCAAGAAAGACCACCCATGAGCGACTTCGAGATACGCGCCTGGTACACCACGGTGGAGGAGATCCACTCCGACGGCGGCCCGGCGGTCGGCGAACCGCTGGTCAAGGCCGCGGTCACCGCCGTGATCAAGAACCCCTACGCGGGCCGCTACAGCGAGACCCTGGACGAGCTGATCGAGCCCAGCGGCGCGCTCGCCGAGGAACTCGTCGCGCGCTGCGTGCGCGCGCTCGGCGGGGCCGAGGCGCAGAGCTGCGGCAAGGGCGCGATCGTCGGCCTGGACGGCGAGCAGGAGCACGGCGTCGCGTGCCTGACCACGCCGTTCGGCGACGCGATGCGCAACGGCATCGGCGGCAACGGCTGGGTCACCTCGGCCACCAAGATGGGGTCGGCGGGCACGCCGATCGACATCCCGCTGGCCTACAAGAAGGCCCTGTTCGTCCGCGAGTTCTACGACGCGATCACGGTGACGGTCCCCACCGGGCCGCGCCCGGACGAGATCGCCGTGATCGCGGCCCTGGCCACGCGGGGCCGCGTGCACCACCGGATCGGCGGGCTCGCCAAGGCCGACGCCGTCGGGGACGGCCTGCGATGACCAAGGGCCTGCTGTTCTCCCAGATGGCCCCGCCCGCGGGCTGGGAGGACGACTTCGAGGACTGGTACGACACCGAGCACATCCCGGCGCGGATGGCCATCCCCGGGTTCTCCCACGCGCTGCGCTACCGCCAGGACGCCGAGCCGTGGCATCTGGCCTGCTACTTCATCGACGACATGGCCGCCCTCGACACCCCGGAATACCGGTCGCTCAAGTCGGACCCGTCCGAGCGGACCGCCCGGATGCTGGCGAACGTCACCGGCTTCACCCGCTACATCACCGACGAGATCTCCGACACGGCCCCGCCCGGGACGCCGCCGGACCTGACCGGCACCGAGCACACCCTCTTCGTGGTGGCCTTCGACGTCCCGGACGGCGAGGTGGCCGAGTTCGAGGGCTGGTACGAGGAGGAGCACGTCCCGCTGCTGATGAAGGTCCCGGGCTGGCTGCGCGTGCGCCGCTACCGGGTCCGGCCCGGGTTCGACGGGCCGTCGTGGACGCACCTGGCGCTCCACGAGATCGCGGATCCCGGCGTCCTGAACGCTCCCGAACGGGCGGCGGCCCGCGACACCCCGCGCCGGGAGGCGCTCGCGTCCCGGCCCTGGTTCACCAGCGGCCGGTGGGTGTACCGGCCCATCTCGATCGCACGATCCACGTCGAAAGGCAACTAGTCATGGCACTCCCCTATACGCGCGGTGAGGTCAAGGACCGCGCGCGAACCGAGTGGGAGGGCGGTTGCACCGTCACGCTCCCGTCGTTCACCGAGGACTTCTCCGGTCTCAACGAGGCGGGGATCCGCCACGACATCGCGCGCGCCGCCGAACTCGGCTTCTGGGGGACGCTCGTCGCCTCCGAGAGCGGGACGAGCTTCACCGAGTACAAGCGCTTCCTGGAGGTCGCCGCCGAGGCGGCGCCCGAGGGCTTCAAGCTCGTCGCCCACCTGAGCTTCGACACCGTCGAGCAGTCCCTGGAGGTCGCCGAGCTCGCCACCGCCCTGGGCGTGGAGGCGGGGCTGCTGTCCTACCCGCCGGGCTTCCGGCCCGGCAGCGCCGCGGAGATCGTCGAGCACACCCGGTACGTCACCGACCGGACCGACCTCGCGATGATCCTGTTCGCCTCGTCGGCCTGGGGCTTCAAGTCGCTCGCCCCCAACGGGTTCCCCATCGAGGCCCTGGAGGAGATGAGCAAGATCGAGACGGCGGCGGCGCTGAAGTACGAGGGCGGCGGCTCGGCGCTGATGACCTCCCTGGTCGAGGTGCACGAGAGGTGCGGCGCCCATACGATCGTCCAGAACCCGATGGAGCAGCACGCCCCCGCGCTGTCCCGGATGTTCGGCGTCCGGTGGTGGGGGACCAGTGGCTACGACTCGTTCGGCGACCGGGTCCCCAGGATGATGCGCGAGCTGAACGCCGGTCGCTACGACGCGGCGATGGAGATCTTCTGGAGCTACAATCCGGCCCGCGAGGCCAAGGGGGCCTTCCACGCCGGCTTCGCCGGGGCGAACCTTATCCACCGCAACGGCTGGAAGTACCTGGGCTGGCTGAACGGCTTCAACGGGGGGCTGCTGCGGATGCCGCAGATGCGCCTCGCCCCCGGGCAGATGAAGGCCCTGCGCGCCGGGCTCGCCGCCTCCGGCTTCGACCTTCCCGAGGACGACGCCGAGTTCTACACCGGCCGGGTGCGATGACGCTCCATCTCGACAGCCAGGTCATCAGGCGGCTGTGCACGCCCCAGCTCGCCTTCGACGCGGCCCATCAGGCGCTCGCCGACCAGCGCGAGGGGCGCTACCAGCTCCCTCCTCGCCTGGACGTGAACGTACCCACCGGCTTCTTCCGCGCCATGCCGGCGGCGCTCGGGGAGTACATGGGGGCCAAGCTGATGACCCTGGCCAAGGGCGTCGGCAACCGCTACCTCCTCCTTCTCTATCGCCAGGACACCGGCGAGCTGGTGGCCACGCTCGACGCGGCCGAGGTCACCAAGCTCCGCACGGCGGCGACCACGGCGGTGGCGGGCGACCTGCTCTGCCCGGAGGGGACGAGCGTGCTGGGCCTGGTCGGAAGCGGTTTCGAGGCCGAGGGCCACCTCAGGGCGTTCGCCGCGCTCTGGTCCCTGGAGAAGGTGACCGTCTTCAGCCGGTCGCCGGAGCGGCGCGAGGCGTTCGCCGCGCGCCTGGGCGCCGACCTCGGCATCGAGATCGAACCCGTCGGCGACGTGGCGGAGGTCGCGGCGGCGAGCCCGGTGACGGTGCTGTGCACCAAGGACACCTCACCCGTGGTGGACGGCGGTTCCTTCGCCCCGGGCGCCGTGGTGCTGTCCATCGGCTCCACCCGTCCCGACCTGCGCGAGCTCGACGAGGCCACGTTCGCGCGCGCCAAGGCGGTCATGGTGGACGACCCGAGGCAGGTCCTCGCCGAGTCCGGCGACGTCGCCGCCGCCATCGCCGGCGAGGCGATCACGGCCGACTTCCTCGTCGGCATGGCCGAGTGGGACGCGGGCGGCGCCGTCTGCGACGACTCCCGCGATCTCTACGTGTTCAAGTCGGTCGGCACGGCCCTCCAGGACCTCGCGCTCGGCGCCGTCCTCTTCGCCCACGCCAAGGAGCACGGGCTGGGACGCGAGATCGGCGACATCACCGAGCTCAAGAGCGCCGCCCCCGCCGGACCGTCCACGAAGGAAGGTGCCCGGTGACGACCGCGACGGAGGCGGCCGCCGGGGTCCGCGGCGGCCTGCTCGTCCATGGCGACTGGCCGGCCACCGAGGCGACCTTCGATGTCACCGACCCGGCGACCGGCACGGTCATCGCGCGGGTCGCGGACGCGACCGTGGAGCAGGGACTGGCCGCGCTGGACTCGATCGTGGCCGCCGCGCCCGGCTGGGCGGCGACCACGCTCCGGGACCGGGCCGAACTGCTGCGCCGCGCCTTCGACGCCGTCATGGCCAGGCGCGCGGAGTTCGCCCACCTGATCTCCGCGGAGATGGGCAAGCCGCTCGCGGAGGCGAGGGCGGAGGTCGACTACGGCGCCGAGTTCCTCCGGTGGTACTCCGAGGAGGCGGCCCGTCCCAAGGGCGAGTACCGGCGCTCGCCGGACGGCGGCTCCCGGCTGCTGGTGTCGCGGCGGCCGGTCGGGCCGTGCCTGCTGATCACGCCCTGGAACTTCCCGCTGGCCATGGCCACCCGGAAGATCGCCGCGGCGCTGGCGGCCGGATGCACGGCCATCGTCAAGCCGGCGCCGCAGACACCGCTCACCACGATCAAGTTCGCCGAGCTCCTGCTGGAGGTCGGCCTGCCGCCCGGCGTCCTGAACGTGGTGACGACGCTCGACGCCGCCGGGGTCTGCGGGGCGCTGCTGGCGGACGGGCGGATCCGCAAGCTGTCCTTCACCGGGTCGACCGCGGTGGGACGGCTGCTCATCGCCCAATGCGGCCCGAAGGTCGTGCGGCCCTCGATGGAGCTCGGCGGCAACGCCCCGTTCATCGTCGACGCCGACGCCGACATCGGCCGCGCGGTCGACGGCGCCATGGTCGCGAAGATGCGCAACATGGGGGAGGCGTGCACGGCCGCGAACCGGTTCCTGGTGCACCGGGACGTCGCCGAGGAGTTCGGCGCGCTGCTCACCGGCCGCATGGCGGCCCTGACGGTGGGCCCGGGCCTCGATCCCGCCAGCCAGGTGGGCCCGGTCATCGACGAGGCCGCCCGGCAGAGGCTCGGCGCCCTGGTCGAGGACGCGATCGAGGCGGGCGCCCGGTTGCGGACGGGCGGCCGCGCCCTGGACGGCCCGGGCACCTTCTTCCAGCCGACCGTGCTGACGGAGGTGCCCCCCGGCGCGCGCATGAGCCGGGAGGAGATCTTCGGGCCGGTCGTGGGCATCACGGTGTTCGACGAGCTGGACGAGGCGGTCCGGCTGGCCAACGACACCGAGTATGGTCTGGTCGCCTACCTGTACTCGGGAAATGCCGAACGCGCGCTGCGTTACGCGGAACGGCTCGACTTCGGGATGGTGGCGATCAACAGGGCCCTGGTCTCCAACGCGGCCGCGCCATTCGGCGGAATCAAGCAGTCCGGGCTGGGCCGTGAAGGCGGAAGGGAAGGAATTGATGACTACCTCGATCTCCAATACGTCGCGATCGACGCCTGACCGGCCGGCCGGCGATCGCGCGCCGGCCGTCGGGCGGGTCGAGCGGATCGTCGTCGGCGTGCCGGATCCGCAGGCGACCGCCGAGTTCCTGTCGTCCGGGCTCGACTTCGCGATCGTGCCGTCGGAGGCCGGGCTGCTCGCGGTGTGCGAGGGCGAGTACCACGCCCGCCGAGGGCAGGGCGCCGTCGAACTGGTCCGCCGCGAGAAGTTCGGGGTCGAGCGGCTCATCCTCGGGGTCCCGCCGGACGCGGACCTGAACGAGCTCGGCACGCTGCTCGGCGCCACCCGGATCTCCGACACCGCCATCGCCGTCTCCGAACCCGGTGGGGTGACGGTCGCGCTGGAGAGCATGGCCGCGCTGGAACTGGAGGTTCCGGAGGCGTCGGTGCTGCGGCCGCGCCGGATGGGGCACGTCAACCTCAAGTCCCCGAATCCCGCGGAAACGGCGAGATTCTTCACCGGCGTGCTCGGCCTGCGCCTGTCGGAGTACATCGGCGAGGCGCTGTTCTGGATGCGCACCGACACCGAGCACCACGCCGTCGCGCTGCGGCCCGGCGACCACGGAACGGTGCACCACCTCGGCATGGAGGTCGCGGGCTGGCACTCCTACCAGCCGATCCTCGACCACCTCGACAGCCGCGGCTACAAGGTGGAGTACGGGCCGGGCCGGCACCGTCCGGGGCGCAGCCTGTTCACCTACGTGTGCGACCCGTCGTCGGGGCTGCGGATCGAGCTGTACGCCGACATGGTCCACATCACCGACCCGGACGCCCCCGCCATCGGCTGGGAGCCGGGTGACCGGCTGACCAAGACGCTCAACACGTGGGGACCGACTCCACCGCAGTCGTTCCTGGACTGAATGTATCCTGTTTACATGGATGGGGATGTGGATCTTTCGGTGATCGAAGTCGACACGTCGCTGCTCGGGCGGCGCGTCACGGCCGACTACATCGCGGAAGCGCTGCGCAATGCGATCAACTCCGGGAAGTTGATCGACGGCGCCGTGCTCAACCAGGTGGAATTGGCCGCCCATTTCGGCGTCTCCCGGGTGCCCGTCCGCGAGGCCCTGCGGCAGTTGCAGGCCGAAGGGCTCATCGAGAACCGCGCCCACCGGCTCTCGCAGGTCCGCGGGACCGACCCGGACCGCCTCGTCCAGGTCTTCTCGCTGCGCGCGCTGATCGAGGGCTGGCTCATCGAGCAGGCGGTCCCGAACATCGACCCGGCGACGATCGCCCAGGCGCGGGAGATCAACGAACGGCTCCGCAAGGAGTCCGACCATCCGGCCTGGCTCGGGCTCAACGCCGAGTTCCACGAGCTGCTGATGCGGCCGTCCGGGGCGGTCGAGGGCCTGGAGCTCCTCGCGCCGCTGCGGATGCGCTCCGAGCGCTACACCCGCCTCTGGTCGAAGGGCAACGGCGTGCACCGTCCGGTGGAGACCTGCGCCGAGCACGACCAGATCCTCGACCTCATCGAGGCCGGCGACGCCGAGGGAGCCCGCGCCGCGGCCGAGGAACACGTGCGGCACACCTGCCGGGCGGTCCTCGAAGCGGGCCGGCGCATGCAGCAGCCCGCCGGCTGAGCCCCGCCGGTACCGCCCGGCCCGGTCACGGTTCCGGCGCGGCGCCTGGCGTGCCCTCTGACGCATCGGTGCAGGTAGTGCTTGACGCACTATCCACAGCTAGTGTCTACTGAATACACATTCTCTGCCCGTTCTCTCCCAGGAGTCACGTCTGTGTCTGATCCGTCCCTGATGCTCTACGGCTCGGATCTCATCGTCGACCTTCTGGTGGAGGCGGGCGTCGAGCAGGTCGCGTTCAACCCCGGCGCGAGCTTCCGGGGCGTGCACGACTCGCTCGCGCGGCGCCCGGGGGCCCCTGAGATCTCGCTGTGCATGCACGAGTCGATCGCGGTGAGCATGGCCCAGGGCTACGCGAAGGCGGCCGGCAAGCCGATGGCGGTCCTGCTCCACAACGTCGTCGGGCTGCAGAACGCCAGCATGTCGATCTACAACGCGTGGTGCGACCGGGTTCCCATGCTCCTGCTGGGCGGGACGGGGCCGAAGTCGACGAAGAACCGCAGGCCGTGGATCGACTGGATCCACACCGCCTCCGTCCAGGCCGACATCGTGCGCGACTTCGTCAAGTGGGACGACGAGCCGCATGACGTCCACAGCGTCGAGGAATCGTTCGCCCGCGCCGTCGCCGCGACGTCCAGCGCGCCGCACGGGCCGGTCTACCTCTGCTACGACGTCGACTTGCAGGAGGACCCGCTTCCGGACGGCTTCGCAAGGACGGGCCTGGACCGGTACGCCGTCCCGAGCGACCCCGCGCCGGCACCCGCCGACCTCGCCTGGGCGTTCGAGCGACTGTCGGACGCCCGGTTCCCCGTGATCCTCGCGGGCTACGCGGGGGAGTCCCCTGAGGCGTTCGCCGACCTGGTCGAGCTGGCCGAGTCGATCGGCGCGCCGGTCGTCGACACCGGGGTCCGGCACGCCTTCCCCACCACGCACCCGCTGGCCGGCCTGCACGTGCCGGGCCTCATCGACGAGGCCGACGTCGTGCTGGCACTGGACGTCGAGGACGTCCACACCTGGCTGGGGACGCGCTTCCGGGACGCCGCGCCGACCCTCGTCAACGCCTCGGTCGCGAACCTGAAGCTCCGGGCGTGGGCGCACGACTACCAGGCCATGGTGCCGGGCGAGCGGCACATCACGGCGACCTCCGACCGGATGGTCTCGGCGCTGCTGGAGCAGGTGCGCGCCCGGCCGCTGCCCGCCGAGCGGGTCGCGCGGCGGCGCGCGCTCATCGCGGAGCGCACCGCCGCGGCCCGCCGCACCTGGCGTTCCGAAGCCGGCACCGGCGATGGGGTGGTCCCGCTCGAACGGATGCTGTCCGAACTCGCCGAAGCGCTGAACGGCGTCGACTACGTCCTCGGCGGCGGCACCAACGGGCGCCTGGAGCACAAGTACCTCACCCTGGACAGGCCCCGGCAGTACACCGGCTGGGCCGCGGGCGGCGGTCTCGGATACGGCGTCGGCGGCGCGCTGGGCACCGCGCTCGCGCAGCCGCCCGGCACGATCACCGTCGACGTGCAGGCGGACGGCGACCTGCTCTACCTGCCCTCGGCCCTGTGGACGGCCGCGCACAAGTCCCTTCCCGTGCTGGTGGTCGTCAACAACAACCGCCAGTACGGCAACACCGTCGAGCACGCGATGCGCATCGGCGAGCGGCGCGGGCACGGCGGCGCCCTGCGCCACGTCGGCGCCGGGCTGGCCGAGCCGCCGGTCGACCTGGCGGGCATGGCCCGCTCGTTCGGCGTCTGGGCCGCCGGGCCGATCACCGACGCCGGCACCCTCGCCGAACGGCTCGCCGAGTCGGTCGAGGTCGCGAGCTCGGGCAGGCCCGCCCTGCTCGACGTGCGCACTCCCGGATTCTGAGCGAAAGGTGGACCTCCCATGACCACGGCCCAGGCCGCCGACCCGATCGCGGCGCACGTCCGGTCGCGGGACTTCAAGATGCTGATCGGAGGCTCCTTCGTCGGCAGCGCGGACGGCGGGGTGCGCCCGGTCTTCGACCCCTCCACCGGCGAGGCCCTGACCGAGATCCCGCTGGCCTCGTCCAGGGACGTCCAGGCGGCGGTGGCCGCCGCGCAGGAGGCCCAGCCCGCATGGGAGGCGCTCGGGGTCAGGGGCCGTGCCGCCTGCTTCGAGCGCTTCGGCGAGCTGATCCGCGAGAACCGCGAACGGCTCGCCATGCTCGACGCCATCGACTGCGGCAACCCGGTCAAGGCGATGCGGATCGACATCGACATCTGCGACGCCTACCTCGACGGCTGGCCCGCGTTCGCCAAGTCGCTCGCCGGCGACGTCTACCCGGCCAGCCCCGGCAACCTGCACTACACCGCGCACCGGCCGTACGGCGTGGTGGGCCGCATCACGGCCTTCAACCATCCGGCGATGTTCGCCATCACCCGCCCGCTGCCGTCTCTGATCACCGGCAACACCCTGGTGATGAAGCCCTCGGACGAGACGTCGCTGTCCACCCTCGCCCTGGCCGAGCTGTTCGACGAGGCGTTCCCCCCGGGGGTGGTCAACATCGTGACCGGCGGCGCCGAGGCGGGGGACGCGATCGTCACCCACCCGAGGATCAAGCGCCTGGCGTTCACCGGTTCCGTCCCGACGGGGCTGCTCATCCAGCGGCGCGCCGCCGAGTCCGGCCATGTCAAGCACGTCTCGCTGGAGCTCGGCGGCAAGAACCCCATGGTCGTCTTCCCGGACGTGGACCTCGACCTCGCGGTCGAAGGCGCCGTCCACGGCATGAACCTCGACGTCTGCCAGGGACAGTCCTGCGGCTCCAACTCACGGATCCTCGTGCACGCCAAGATCTACGACGAGTTCGTGGCGCGGCTGGCGGCCAAGCTGGACACCTACCGCGTGGGCGTCGCCTACGACGAGTCCACCGATGTCGGCCCTGTGGTCAGCAAGGCGCACTGGGAACGCGTCAACGGCTACATCGAGTCGGGGGAGCGCGAGGGCGCGACGCTGGTGCGCGGCGGTGGCCGGCCGGACGGCCTGCCCCGCGGCGGCCACTTCATCGACCCCGCCCTCTTCGCCGACGTGACCTCCGACATGCGCATCGGCCGCGAGGAGATCTTCGGGCCGGTCATGTCGGTGTTCCGGTGGGACGACTACGATGCGATGATCGCCGAGGCCAACGGCCTCGACCTGGGCCTGACCGCCAGCGTCTGGACCAACGACCTGGCCATCGCGCACAAGACCGCGGACGCGCTCGACGCCGGCTACGTCTGGATCAACGACTCGACCCGGCACTACTTCGGCACCCCGTTCGGCGGCTCGAAGAACAGCGCGATCGGCCGTGAGGAGTCGAAGGACGAGCTGCTGACCTACCTCGAACACAAGGTGGTCCACACCCGCCTCGGCGATGCCAGGACGTCCCTGGACCGCCTCATCGGCCGCCAGGAAGGGAGCCAGGAAGGGAGTACGGCGTGAGCGAGCCGCGGAGGATCGTCGTGGTGGGCGCGTCGCTCGCGGGCCTGCGCGCCGCCGAGGCCCTGCGGCGGCAGGGGTTCACGGGCACGCTCACCATCGTCGGCGACGAGAGCCGGCCGCCGTACGACCGCCCCCCGTTGTCCAAAGAGCTGCTGCGCGGGGAGTGCACCGGCGAGGACGTCAAGCTGGCGGCGCACGCATCGCTCGACGCCGTCTGGAGGCTCGGGTCGCCGGCGGTCTCGCTCGATCCGGCCGAACGCGAGGTCGTCACCGCGTCCGGCGACCGGATCCCTTACGACGGCCTGGTGGTGGCGACCGGCAGCAGCCCCCGCACCCTGCCGGGCCTGCCGGACGCCCACACGATCCGGACCATCGACGACGCGTACCGGCTGCGGCGCGTCCTGTCCGAGGGAACCCGGCTGCTGATCGTCGGCTGCGGCTTCATCGGCGTCGAGGTGGCGTCCTCGGCCGTGTCGCTGGGCGCGCGGGTGACCATGGTCGGCCTCGACCCGCCCGTGGCGCCGGCGGGCCGGGTCGCCAGTGCCCGCGCGGCACGGCTGCTCGCCGAGGCCGGGGTGGCGCTGCACGTCGGCCGGACGGTCGCCGACGCCGGGAACGGCCAGGTGACCCTCTCGGACGGCACGGAGCTGGACGCCGACCAGATCGTGGTCGCGGTGGGGGCGGCGCCGAACGCCGGCTGGCTGGCCGGCTCGGGCGCCGACACCTCCGACGGCGTCCTGTGCGACGCGTCCCTGCGGGTCGCCGGGCTGGACGGCGTCGTCGCGGCGGGCGACGTGGCGCGCTGGCCGAACGCCACGTTCGGCGGCATGGTGATGCGGGTCGAGCACTGGAGCAACGCGGTCGAGCAGGCCACCGCCGCCGCCCGGACGCTGCTCGCGGGCGACGCGGCCGCGCCCTTCGGCTCGGTGCCCAGCTTCTGGTCGGACCACTTCGGCGTCCGCCTGCAGAGCGTCGGCCTGCCGCGCCTGGCCGACCGGTTCGAGGTGGTCGAGGGGGAGCCGGACGGCGACTTCTGCGCCCACGCCTACGCCGGCGACGTCCTGGTGGGCGGCGTGGCCTACGGCATGGCGCGGCCGCTGGCGCCCGTACGCGTCAAGCTGGTCAAGGCGGGGGTCCGGTTGCCGGCCTCGGTCGCCTGATTCCTACGAAGGAGAGGACGAGGATGGGCTGGCTCGAAGGCGAGGTCGCCGTCGTCACGGGAGGCGGCTCCGGGATCGGCCGCGCGATCGTCGAACGCTATGTGGCGGAGGGCGCCCGGGTGGTCGCCGCGGACATCAGCGAGGAACGCCTCCAGGAGGTCGAGGACCGGCTGGGCGACCGGGTGGCGACCATCGTCACGGACGTCCGCTCGCACGCCCAGAACGCGGCGGCGGTGGCGAAGGCCGTCGAGGTCTTCGGCAAGCTCGACGTCTTCGTCGCCAACGCGGGCCTGGGCGACAGGTTCACGGAACTGGCCGACCTGCCCGCGGAGGACATCGACGACGCCTTCGCGCAGATCTTCGACATCAACGTCAAGGGCATCGTCCACGGCGCCAAGGCCGCGCTGCCCGAACTGCTCAAGACCCGCGGCGCGATCGTGGTGACCCTGTCCAACTCCTCGTTCTGGCCGGACGGCGGCGGCGTGATGTACATCGCCAGCAAGCACGCCGCGCTCGGGTGCGTGCGCCAGCTCGCCCACGAGTTCGCCCCCTACGTCCGGGTGAACGCGGTCGCGCCCGGAGCGACGCGGACCAACTTCACCAGCCCGTCGGCCTTCGGTGAGGCGGCCCCCGGCCCGCAGGTCAAGGCCGACAGGGTCGCGGCGGTGCGGGCCACGACGCCCCTCGACGTGTTCTCCAGGCCCGAGGACCACACCGCCGCCTACGTGCTGGTGGCGTCCAGAACCCAGGCTCCCGTGATGACCGGGACCGTCATCGAGTCCGACGGCGGGCTCGGTGTCCGCGGCCTGCGCCGGGTGAGGGGCGGGGACGACCTTCTCCAGCGCGTGCTCGGCGAGCCATCACAGTAAGCGCAACGATCTAATAATGGGACAAAAGGGGTCTTCTGTGCTTGGCAAGTGGCAACTGAATACAGTAGGTTCCTGTCATGGTTGAGCTCAATGATCCGGTGCCGGCCGCCCGCGCGACGGGGGCCGTCAAGACCGCCTGGAAACGGGCCCTCACCGGCGTCGTCGCCGCCGGGATGGCCCTCGTGCTCGCCGCCTGCGGAGGCGGCTCCGGCAACGCGGACAAGGGCGCGGGCTCAGGTCTGGCGACGCTCAAGATCGGCGTCGTTCCGGCGGCGACGTTCGCCCCGCTGTTCGTCGGCGTGAAGCAGGGCATCTTCAAGAAGCACGGGGTCGACCTGAAGCTCGATGTCGGCGGCCTCGCGCCCACCATCTTCCCGCGGGTGCTGAAGGGCGAGCTCGACCTCGGGGCGAACACCTGGGGCACCCTGGTCACCGCCGGCAGCAACGGGCTGCCGCTCGTGGGGATCTCCCCGGTCGACCGCGGCGGCGACTCCGCTGGGAACGACTACCAGGGGCTGGTGGCCCGCAAGGGCGGGGTGAAGGACCTGAAGTCGCTGGAGGGCAAGACGATCGCCGTCCCGAGCCTGAAGTCCTTCACCGACTCGCAGGTGCGGTCGGTCCTCCAGGCCAACGGCGTGGACACCAGCACCATCAAGTTCCTGGCGCTCGGCTTCCCGGACATGCCCTCCGCCCTCGCCCAGGGCCGGGTCGACGCGGCGAGCGTCATCGAACCCTTCCTGTCGGGCGTGGTGAAGCAGGGCAACACGCTGCTGGCGCCCCTGTCGCGGGGCCAGGTGATGGGCTGCATCGTCACCTCGAAGAAGTTCCTGGCGGAGAACCCCAAGGCGGTGAAGGCCTTCCAGGCGGGCATGCAAGAGACCCTCGCGTACTCCAAGGCCCACCCGGACGCGGTGCGGGCGGCCCTGGTCGAGGGCATCGGTCTCCCGCCCGAATCGGCCAAGGCGATGACGCTTCCCATCTGGGCGCCGTCCGTGACCGAGGGCGACGTGCAGGCGATCGCCGACATGATGCTCAAGGTGGGCGGCGTCGACAAGCCCGTGAAGGCCGCGGACATCATGGCACCCGCGCGCGGAGACTGACCATGGCGTCATCCTTGGAGAAGGCGGCCTCGACCAGGCGAGGCGTGCTCGGCGTCGTCGGCGTCCTGCTCGCGCTGGCGGTGTGGCAGGCCCTCCCCGCGATCGGGCTGCTTCCCGAGGGGGACGTCCCCGGGGCGCTGGCGGTGCTCGGAGCCCTGGTCTCCCTGCTGGACAGCGGCGAGTTCTGGAACGCGGTGTGGGCGACCCTCGCCGGTGCCGGGCTCGGGTTCCTGATCGCCGTGGTGGCGGGCGTCGCGATCGGCACCCTCATGGGGGCCGTCGATCTGATCGGCAGCGCGCTCGGCCCGGCCGTGGAGTTCCTGCGGCCGGTCCCGGGCGTCGCCCTCATCCCCGTCGCCATCCTGATCTTCGGGCCCGGTCTGAGCAGCGACGTCGCGCTCGTGGTCTTCGGCTGCGTCTGGGTGGTGATCGTGCAGACGATCTACGGGGTCAGGGCGGTCGAGCAGGTCGCCATCCAGACGGCGACGTCGTTCCGGATGTCGCACCTCAACCGGATCAGGTACGTCCAGATCCCGAGCGCGCTCCCGTTCATCGCCACCGGCATGCGCATCGCCTCCGGCATCGCCCTCATCGTCGCCGTCACCTCCGAACTGGTCGCCGGCAACGACGGGCTGGGGTCGTCGATCGCCCTGGCCCAGTCGTCGGGACGGACCGAGGACATGTACGCCTACATCGTCACGGCCGGGCTGCTCGGCATCCTCGCGCACTTCGCGTTCGGCGGCGTCGAACGGCGCCTGCTGCACTGGCACCAGTCCCAGCGGGCCGCGGCATGAGCGCGATGAGATGGCTCACCGGCAGCCGCGCCGGGAGGATCGTGGTGCCGGTCGTGTTCAGCGCGCTCATCCTGGCCGCGATCTGGCTCTACACCGAGGCCAACGCGAGCTACACCGTCCCGACGGTCGGCGACATCCTCGTCTCGTTCAAGGACAACTGGCTCTTCGACAAGGTCGGCAGCGACGTCGTCCCGAGCCTGCGGCGGATGGCGATCGGGTTCGTGATCGCGGTCGCCGGGGGAGTGCTGGCCGGGTTCGCGCTCGGCTCGTTCCGGATCCTGGACGAGCTGTCGGCCCCGCTGGTGAACTTCCTGCGGTCCGTGCCGGCCGCGGCGCTGCTCCCGCCCGCGATCGTCATCCTGGGGATCGGCGACACCACGAAGATCGCGGTGATCGCGTTCGTCTGCTGCTGGCCGATCATCCTCAACACCCGCGACGGCGTCCGCGAGCTGGACACCACCATGCTCGCCAGCGCCACCATGTACGGGATCACCGGGCTGAACCGCTTCCTGCTGATCGTTCTCCCGGCCGTGGCGCCGCGCATCTTCGCCGGGATGCGGGTCAGCCTGTCCATCGCGATCCTGCTCCTGGTCACCAGCGAGATGGTGGCCAGCACCAACGGCATCGGCTACTTCGTGTTCCAGTCGCAGCAGATGTTCGCCGTCGACGACATGTGGGCGGGAGTCATCCTGCTGGGGCTTCTCGGGATCGTCCTGAACTTCCTGCTCGGACGTCTCGAGCGGTTCGTCCTGCGGCGGCACCGTCCCGGGCAGCACTGAGAAAGGGAAACCCGTGCTCGAAATCTCCGGACTCGGCAAGACCTACCGCAGGGGCGGCGTCGACACCAAGGCCATCGACCGGCTGGACTTCACGGTCGACGAGGGCGAGTTCGTCGGCATCGTCGGCCCGTCGGGAGCGGGCAAGACGACCCTGCTGAACTGCATGTCCGGCCTGCTCGCCCCGACCACCGGAGCGGTCCGCCTGCGCGGCGTCCCGGTCGACAGGCCCCCGCTGGAGATGGCCGTCGTCTTCCAGGACTACAGCCGCTCCCTGTTCCAGTGGTTCAACGTCCAGCGCAACGTCGAGCTGCCGCTGCGCAAGGGAGGGAAGCGGATCGCGACCGACCCCCGCGAGGCCGCCGCGAAGGCCATCGAGGCGGTCGGGCTGAAGGGCTTCGAGCGGCACTACCCCTGGCAGCTCTCCGGAGGCATGCAGCAGCGCGTCGCGATCGCGCGGGCGCTGGCGTACCAGCCGGAGGTGCTGCTGATGGACGAGCCCTTCGCCTCGGTGGACGCCCAGACGCGCGCCGAGCTGGAGGACCTGGTCCTGCGGGTGCGCAGGGAGTTCGACATCACCATCGTCCTGGTCACGCACGACATCGACGAGGCGGTCTACATGTCCGACCGGGTCGTCGTCCTCAGCCGCCCGCCGTCGACGGTGCGGGAGATCGTGCCGATCGACCTGCCCCGGCCGCGCCACCAGATCGAGACCAAGGCGCTGCCCGAGTACGCCCGGCTGCGGACCCGCGTGCACGAATCGATCATGCTTCGGGAGCCCGCCCTGGACGCGACGGCCTGACCGGTCGCCGCAGCGCGAGCAGGGTCGTGGAGGCGACGAGCATGACGCCCGCGAGCAGGGCGAAGGCCGCCGTGTAACCCGCCTGCCCCGCGATGAGGGAGCCGCCGACGAGCAGCGCGGCGACCTGGCTCCCGGCGGCTCCGCCCAGCGTCCGGGCGGCGGCGTTGACCCCCGCGGCCTCGCTGATCCGGTCGGCGGGGGCGTTGACGGTGACGGCGCCGGAGAGCGAGCTGAGCACCAGGTTCATGCCGACCCCGTGCGCGAAGAAGGCTCCCACGGCGACCTGCCACGCCTCGTCCCGCGACAGCGCGAGCCCCAGGTAGCCGGCGGCCATGATCACGATGCCCAGCATCAGCGGGATCGCGGGCGTGCGCCTGCTGAGCCGGCCGGCGGCGTACCCGGTGCCCAGGCCGCTCAGCAGCGCGGGCAGCAGCACCAGGCCGGACGTGGTGACCCCGGCGCCGAGACCGTCCGCCGCCTGGACGTACAGCGGCACCAGGAACCCGGTCGCGGCCATGCACAGGCCCAGCGCCGTCGCCAGCACGTGGACCGGCCAGATCGCGCCGTCGGCCAACCCTCGGACGTCCAGGATCGCGTCGTCCTGCCACCGTGCGCGGCGCCACCACAGGCCCAGGACGAGGGCACCGAACAGCGCCAGCGGCACCGACGCGGTCAACCAGCCGAACCTGCTTCCCTCGGAGATGGCCAGCAGGACGCACCCGAAGCCGAGGGCGACGACGAGCGCGCCGCGCCAGTCGAGCCGCCGCTCGCGGGACGGCTTGCTCGCGTGGCGCGTCGGCAGCACGCACCACAGCGAGATCGAGCCGAGCACCAGGCTGACCCCGAAGACGGCACGCCACGAGACCAGATCGCTCAGCGGGCCGCTGATGACCAGGCCCACGCTCCCGCCGATGCCGAAACCGCCGCTGATGAGGCCCACGGCCGTCGGCACCTTCGCGGGCGGCAGGACCTCCCGCGCCTGACCGAAGGCGAGGGGGAACACCGCCCCGCCCGCGCCCTGTAACACCCGGGCCACGACGAGGACCGCCAAGCTCGGCGCGGTCATGCCGAGCACGGAGCCCATCGCCGCCAGGGCCAGGGCCACCAGCAGCACCTTCGCGCGCCCGATCACATCGCCGAGCTGCCCCAGCAACGGGGTGGTGAGCGAGGTGCTCAGCATGAAGGCGCTGACCACCCACACCCCGCGAGCGGGATCGGCATGCAGATCGGCGAACATCGACGGCAGGGTCGGCACGACCATCATCTGCGTCGTCGAATAGCTGAACACGCCCAGCCCCAGCCCCGCCAGGAGGCGGCGCGGCGCCGGAGGCGTCTTCGGCGGGCCGGTCACCTCATCGCTGGACACGCTCGATGAGCTCGGACGCGGTCACCACGTCGGCATACTTCGCGTTCATCTCGAAAAGGTTAACTCCGTGGCTCAGCCTGGAACGGTCGAAACAGGCGTCCTCCACCACGAAGGTCGGGTATCCGTGAGAGTGGCCGTCGACGACGGTGGCCCGCACGCACCCGGACGTGGTCGCGCCCGTCACGACCAGGGAGTCGACGCCGCGCCGGATCAGGTACGACACCAGGGCGGTGTCGAAGAAGGCGCTCGCCTTGGGCTTGGCGAACACCAGCGCGTTCTCCGGCGGCTTGATCGCGTCCGGGATGTCCTGCGCTCCCGGGAGGTCCATCGGCGACCCGAGACCCGACAGCTCGCTCTTGACGGTCCCGCCGTAGAGGGAGGCGCCGCCGGGGAGGGCCGTGGTGTAGACGACCGGCCAGTCCTCGGCCGTGGCGAGATCGATGACCTGCTTGATGCGCGGAATCGCATCCCAGGCGCTGGGACCGCACGCGGTCGGGAACGCCGCGACGGCCTCCTCCAGGCTCTGCCCTTCGTCCCCGGTGAACGAGCGGACGACGTCGATCACCAGCAGGGCGGGACGCCGCCCCAGGCTGTTCCGGGCCGACCAGTGCCCAGGGTTGTAGCCGCCGCCGTCCCGGCTCTCGAAAAGCTCGACCCACCAGCGCTTGGCCGATGCCGAATCCGTCATGAAGTGGTTCTCCCGAAATCTCAGGTTCCGTGCCTATCTGTCACGCTTGTCACCAAGGCAACTGTATAGTGAATACATATGCTCGGCCAACGCGCACACCATCCGGCTCGCCGCCGGGATCGCGGCGAGCCGGACGCGGAGGTCACCGCCGCAAGCCGATGAACGTGGCGCCACGACGGTTCGTCAGGCTGTGATCAGCCTCCGGTTGGGGACGGCTTAGCAGGAGATGCGGACCTGGGCGGTCGAGATCGTGCCCCCAGGGCCACTGAGCCGGCCGATGTAGTTGTGGCTTCCGCTTCCTGCGCAGTTCCAGGAGGCAACGGAGCCGCCGCCGTTGTAGAACCTGTTGGAGGCGAGACCTTCCCAGCCGTACCACCGCTGGCGTTGGAGAGTGATGCTCCACGGGCCGTCGGGGCATCCGTTCACGTTGGCGCCGGTCGTGACCCAGTCGCCACTCCGCCATGGGTCGCTGAGATTGATCTGGCAGGCGGCCGTGCCCGTGTCCGCGCCGGCGGGGGCGGCGACCGCCACCGAGGCGGCCATCACGCCGCACAGACCGACCGCCACCACCTTGCTCCTGCTCTTACGCCTCATGGACACACGCTCCTTGCGGGATCCTTGATCACAGATGGCTCCTTTCCGCCGGCGCACACGTCGGTGCCCCGACCGCCTGTGGGTGACCAACGGATGGTGGGCCGACGCGCCTACCTGTTACTGCCGTCGTTCTGTCATCCACTGCGGTCTGACTGCCGCTCGCCCGTCCCAGGGTGCTGAGCAGCCGAAACGTGAGTCTTCAGGGGCGGTACGGAGCGTGCGGCGGTTCAGCGCCGTGGGTCATCGTCGAGTGGAGGCGCGTCCTTCGGGGATCGCGGGATCACCAGGTCCCT